>CAZXRO010000269.1:0-4373 GCA_964642435.1 uncultured Ignavibacteriales bacterium | reverse complement strand
TGGTGGTGGCTCACAAGAGAGTTCGGCCAGTGACCGGCAACATGGAACCGGACTATCCGGTTGAGTTTGTCCAGCACTACAAGCTCGGCCTGGAGTATTCAAATTCGGGTGCTACTGCCGAAGCACTCAAGGAGTTCTACAAGGCACAGCAATACACAGTCGGCGAGCCATATGAACCGTTATTGTATCAGATCGGTGTTTTGTATATGCGCATTGGGGAGCATGAGAAGGCAGTCGAGCTGATGGACCAGGCGGTAGCACAGGATTCCATGGTTTTTGAGGCTCATAAGGATCTGTACCTCTATGCCAGATTCTTCCAGGACTCGGCCAAGGCCGCGAGCCACGAGCAATGGGTGAAACGACTGGCTCCCTGGTACTGGCCGCGGCTGGACTCTCTGGTCGAGGCAGAGGTAGCCAAAGCCCGTGTGAGGATGCAACAGAGTCGAGGAGCAGGGGGAGGGTAAGAATTCAGTTGACACACCGTGTGTCCGATATATATTTGAACCACGCCGTGAGGCAACTATGTAGAAAGCGGGAATAGCTCAGTTGGTAGAGCACCACCTTGCCAAGGTGGCTGTCGCGAGTTCGAGTCTCGTTTCCCGCTTTTTGTTATTGGGCGCCATAGCCAAGTGGTAAGGCAGGGGTCTGCAAAACCCTTATTCCCCGGTTCAAATCCGGGTGGCGCCTCCATTTTCTTCCCCCAGCAACCGCCTTTGGTTTTCTCCCCCCACCGGTAGTATCTCGTAGGCTTCCCTTGCTCGCAGTGGGCTGTCAGTGATAACACGGTCTTGGCAGTCCATAATTGCCTTGACGCCTTTTCAGGCGCCTGATATATTGCGTATGCAGGGAAACGAATCGACAGACTGAGTATCACAACCGCCTGTATCTGGTAATTCGATATGTCGTAGTGTCTGCCGACACACGCTCTTCAGCTTTCTGCAGTATCCCCAGCCGACAGACGCCTGACAGGATTGTCTCATTACTGCTTGCGACAAGTAACGATTCAGAATCAGTGCAGCGGCCGCGAACGCGGTCGTCCCAAAGGAAAATCTATACAGGAGGAATGCAATGCGACCACAAGTCATTCTCGTGACTTTGGGGGCTTTGCTGCTATTGGCGGGGAGCTGCCTCGCGGCGGCTTCGGTGATCGATCCGGGCGCGAATGCCGCTGACAAGGGAAGCGGCTCGCGAGCGGTCTTTGTAGTGACAACCACTGCCGACAGTGGCCCGGGGAGCCTTCGCGACGCTATCAACGCGGCCAATGCTACCCCCGGCAACGACCTGATCGCCTTCAACATCGCGCCGGCCGGGATACATACCATTGTCCCGCTGTCGCAGTTACCACCCCTGATCGATCCCGCCGGTGTCGTGATCGATGGCTTGACACAGCCGGGTGGCGCTATGGCCGGAGGATCTCCGCCATCGACCGCCGTGCTCATGATTGAGATCAACGGCATCGCCGCCGGACCGGCCCACGGTCTTTATGTGCAGTCATCGAACAATCTCATCCAGGGATTGTGTATCAATGACTTCGAACAGGATGGTATCCGGGTCGAATCCGGCAATGCCGAGGAGTTCATCTCCAACAATGTCATTTTCTGCTGTTTCATAGGTACCGACATTATCGGACAGGCCGATGTTGGGAATGGGCGGAATCAGGCGGCACTCTGGGCGGGCGTGTATGTCGGTAATGTACCTGGTGGTACGACGTTCTTGACCACTATCGATGGTTGCCTGATCAGTGGCAACTACTCCGAGGGCGTGCACATCCAGGGACCGCGGGTCCCGGGCGATGTATACAACAATTTTGTGCTGAATAGCTACATTGGTACGGACGTCACGGGTACTTTTCCAATCGGCAACGACCATGAAGGGGTGTGTCTGTCGGAGGGCACGCATGATAACGAGGTGACAGCCAACCTCATTAGTGGTAATGGCTTCGACGGTGTGGGTATCCAGGGGTACGACAATGAGCCCTTTCCGGCGCCGCCAATCTACACCTATGCCAATCTCGTCAACTTCAACACCATCGGGCTTGATGCCAATGGCAACCCGCTTCCCAACCAGATGGCTGGTGTCACCGTGGGAGAGTATGGGCAGTCCCAGTGGGGGTATGCGATCGAGAACAGAATTGAATCGAACCGTATCGCCACCAATTTTGGAGACGGCGTGTCGGTATGGGAAAACCCGCTCGACAATGTCAACGCAGACGGGAATACCATCACCAAGAATGCGATATTCGATAACGGGGGGCTCGGCATTGATCTGAACAACGATGGTGTGACCATGAACGATCCGGGTGACCCGGATTTGCTGGCTAACCAGGAACTCAACTTCCCGATAATCGCTGGTGCAGCTACTGTCGGTGGCACGACGACTATCGGCGGATCGATTGACATCGATACCTCACCGACTCAAGCGACAGTCGAGATCTTCAAGGCGGCTCTCGATCCAACCGGGCATGGAGAAGGAGCCATGTACCTCGGATCTGTCACTCCCGATGCTGCCGGCAACTGGCTGTTTACGACGACTGGGTTGGTGACGGGTGACTCCGTGACGGCAACGACCACCGATGTCAACCTGAACACCTCTGAGTTTGCGGCTTGTGTCGAAGTCACCACCGGTGAGGAACCATGGGACTGCGAGGAGAACCCGCCTCCGGACAAGATGGGCGGCGGCTGGGAAATGGAGCCGAACGACGGTTGTGCCGCGGCGAATCCCGCCATGTGTGAAACGGCCTACTGTGGTGATATCACTACCGAGATCGATGAAGACTGGTGGACTGTCACGCTGCCGGATGACACGTGTTACTGTCTGCATGTGAGGTTATTCGGCGATGCCACTCCCGGTCAATATGCCTATGGTGGTGGATTGAACACGAATCTGGAGATTTGGGATGCCGCCTGCCAGACCATGATCTACAGTAATGACGACTACAGCGGTACATTCCCGGATGCCGTCGGAACCGATTCCGAATATGATTGTCAGGATCCGACCAACTGCTTCCTGCCGGGCGAGACACTCCACATCAGGGTTGGGGGCACCAACGAAACGGTGGGGCCCTACCTGCTGGTATTGAATTGCTACGAGTGCGAGTGTCCGGAGCCGCCAGATACGTGTGAATACTACAAGCAGGGCTATCTGGACTACTGTCCCAACGGAATGCCCGATTTTGACCAGAAACGAGGCAACTGGTGGTCACCCATCACCGGCAACTTCAGCTGGTGTGGACCGGTGGCGCTGGGCAACTGCTTCTGGTGGTTTGACTCGAAGTTCGAGCCCAATCCGCTCGATCCCAGGCCGTTCTTCCCGGGACCAGGCAATCCACCATTGAACGACGGCTATCCGCTGATCTCCAGCTACGATCCCACCGGTGGCTGGGACGATCACGACACCAACAATGTCGTACCGTTCATCAACCAGCTTGGGCCGCTCTGCAATGTGGACGGACCGGCGCCGGGTGTGGCCTTTGTCGACCTGGTTGCTGGTGCCGGCGCTTGGCTCAGTTCTGTCGGGCTCGACACCAAGTACACGTTAACGCCGGTGTACGGGCCGGAATTCGAGCTGTTGCGCGACTCCATTCTGGCCAGCCAGGATGTTATCCTGTTGCTCGGGATTTATGAGCTGCTCGATGCCGATCCGCCGTGTCAATGGCTTGGCGGGCACTATGTGACGGCAGCCGGAGTGTGTACGACCGAAACGCAGATCTGTATCTCGGATCCGTTCTTTGACAAGAACGAAGGTGACCCGCCTCCGGGCACGTCACACGGACCGACGATCCACGACGATGCCTCGCTTGTCTCTGGACCGCACGGGACGATTCACCACGACAAGTATACAGCCATTCCGAATCAGTATCCATGTCCGACTCCGGCAACATGGCAGCTGGTGGATTACCCGAATCAGTGGTTTGCCGACGGCATTCTGACGTTCGAGAGCGAGAATCCGCTGGATCCAATATATATGCCGGTTCAGTACCAGGGTGGCCCGATCATTGTGCTCATCGATGCAGCGCTGATTATCTGCCCGGCGGATACTGGGTGCTGCATGCCGCCCATACGGGGCAATATCGATTACGATGCGCTCGACCTGATCAACATTGTCGATATGACCTACCTGGTGGCTTTCCTCTTCAGCGGTGGTGCTGCGCCGCCATGTCTGCCGGAAGCAGATGTTAACGCTGACGGCCCTATTAATATCGTCGATATGACTTACCTTGTGGCGTACCTGTTCTCAGGTGGCCCGGCACCGATGCCTTGTCCGTAGCGGCAACGTGCCGAGAAGTCATCAGTCACTCGGTAGCGAAGGAACATCGGACAGCCGCCCGCGATACGCGGGCGGCTGTCGTGTAAGGGAAAGGGATAGTGATTTCA
>CAZXRO010000268.1:0-4402 GCA_964642435.1 uncultured Ignavibacteriales bacterium | reverse complement strand
TCGCAATGACTCGGATGAGGATATCGTAGATATGACGGGAGGAGGCCGAGGCCAGGGGTTTCGATTTACGGCCGGGGTGGGGCAGTGGGCTTTGCGATCTCACGATATGTAGAGATGACTCGTTGGGTCGGTTGCATCGTCGCGTGTTTTGAGGTTGCCGCGTCCCTGCGCGCCTGAGGGCGCGGCGGTCCTCGCAATGACGTGATTAAGTGTGCCAATCGAGTTTCCCGTGGGGAAGAATGGCGAAGGCGTTGTGCCATTGTTCGCTCACTGGATTATCTGCAGAATGGCAGAACCCCGAAGACGGGATTCTGCCCTACCGGGACTGAAGGCGCGGCGGTCCTCGCAATGACTCGGATGAGGATATCGCAGACATGAGGGGAGGAGGCCGAGGACGGCCTCCTGCCCACATCTACTACAGTTTTCCCAGAAGAACCCACCGCAAGCGGTGGGGCACCGGGCACCCCCAGGCACCCAGGGAGATTGACCCTCATGATATCTGATCCCGATCCTTCGGATCGGGGCACCCGGGCTCGTTTGTTTTCAATGACTGACATTTGTTCTGAATGACTGACAGTCGAAACTAATCCGGATCAGTCTGGCATGGGGGTGGATTTTCCTGTGTTTTTAATTGATTTGAGAGGTCGCAGGGACTACACTGGCACAACGAAAAACGGGAATGGTTTGCTACGATGAGTGAAGACAAGACGAACGCCACGGTCGCCAGTTCGGAGACGGAAGAGAAGCCGGCGCGCAAGCCGGTGATTCTGTCGGGAATGCAGCCGACCGGGGCCTTGCATATAGGTAACCTGGAGGGTGCGCTCAAGAACTGGGTCAGGTTGCAGCACGAGTACGAATTCTACGCGTGTATTGTCGATCTGCATTCGCTGACGGCGATATATGAGGATACGAAGCCGCTGAAGAACCTGATCTTTCAGATGGCGACGGATTTCCTGGCGGCGGGCATGGAGCCTGAGAAGAGTGCGATATTCGTGCAGTCGGAGGTGAGGGAGCACTCGGAGCTGCATTTGTTGTTCTCGATGCTGATCACGGTGCCGACGCTGTTGCGGCTGCCGACGTATCAGGAGAAGCAGGACAAGCTGGACTCGTATGGCTTTTTGGGGTATCCGGTGCTTCAGGCGGCGGATATTTGCCTGTACAATGCCGACCGGGTGCCGGTGGGCAAGGACCAGGAGAAGCATATCTGGCTGGCCAAGGATATGGCGCAGCGGTTTAACGCGTTGTATGGCAAGACGTTCAAGGAGCCGGAGGCGCTGTTTACGGAGATACCGTTGATTAAGGGGTCGGACAATCGGAAGATGTCCAAGTCTTACGATAATCATATCCCGCTTGAGTTTACTGACAGCCAGACGGAAAAGCGGATCAAGCAGTTTTATACCGATCCGAAGAAGGTGCGCAAGGGTGATCCGGGCCGTCCGGAGCAATGCCCGGTGTATTTGCTGCATCGGATCTACACGCCGAACGCCGAAGCAGAGATAGCTCCGCCGTGCAAGACGGGTGAACTGGGCTGTGTGGACTGCAAGATGAAGCTGATCGCGAATCTCAATGCGGCGTTGGCGCCGATGCGCGAGAAGCGCGCGGAGCTTCTGGCCAAACCGGATTATGTCTGGGATGTGCTGGCCGAGGGACGTAACCGGGCGCAGGCTCGGGCGGGGCGGACCATGGAGACGGTTCGTCGGAAGATGAAAATTGATTACCGGGCGGCAAAGAAGAATAAGAAGAAATGACATCGATGAACACGGATGTAAACGAGCAAGATATCGAATCTACCGGTGGCAGCGATTACCGGGTTGACCTGGCGGTCTTCCAGGGACCATTGGATTTGCTGCTGTATTTGATTCGCAAGGAAGAGGTGGATGTTTACGACATCCCGATCGCGCGGATCACCAAGCAGTACCTGAAGTATATCGAGTTGATGCAGGTGTTGAATCTCGAGATCGCCGGGGAGTTTATCCTGATGGCGGCGACCCTGATTCGGATCAAGACGCGGATGCTGTTGCCGCGTACCGAGGTTGATGAGGACGAGATGGATCCTCGCGAGGAGCTGGTGCTGGCCCTGATCGAGTACAAGAAGTACCGCGAGGCGGGCGAGATGCTTCGCGAGCGGGCGCTCTTGGAGCAGCGTCGGTTCATTCCGCCCTCGCCGCTGGACGAGGTGCCGAGCCGGGTTGATTTGTCTTCGGCGACGACATTGTATGACCTGATGATGGCTTTCCGGGATGTGCTGGCGCAGAAGCGCGACGAGGCGATCCACGAGGTGCAGGTGGAAGAGGTGTCGATCGAGGACCGTATCCAGCACGTGATAGGATACTTGAAGGGGCGCGATGTTGTTAGTTTTATGGAGTTGTTTGCCGACGTGCCGCGGAAGATCGTGGCGATTGTGACATTTGTGGCTCTTCTGGAACTGGTGCGGGCGCATCGTGTTTCGATTAGACAGAGTGTGCCGTTTGCGGAGCTTCGGGTATACCGTGGGGACCGTTACGATGCGCCGCCGTCGTCGATAGACCTGGTAACGGCGGTACGGGTGACGCCGCAGGCGCAGAGTGCATGAGAGTGAGTGAAGAAGTAGAATGAACGTTGCAACGATGAGTGATGAGATAAACACCAGCGCTGTTGAGGCGTTGATACTGAGTTCGCCGGATCCATTGCCAGCGCGCAGGATTGCCGAAGTGTTCGAGGATTTGACCCCGAGCCGGGTAGGCAAGGCGGTGGCGCTGCTGAACGATGATTATGCCGAGCGGGGGGCCTCGTATCGTATTCGCGAATTGGCGGGGGGGTTCCAGTTTTACATATTGCCGGAGTACACGGGGTATGTGGAGGAGTTGTTCACGCGTCGTCGCACGATGCGCATGACGCGGGCGGCGCTGGAGACGCTGGCGATAGTGGCGTACCGTCAGCCGGTGACGAAGAGCCAGATTGAGCATATTCGCGGTGTGGCCTCCGACGGGGTGTTGCAGAATCTGCTTGAGAAGGGGATGGTGACGATCAAGGGTCGGGCGGCGACGGTTGGTAAGCCGCTGCAGTATGGGACGACCGATGAGTTTTTGAAGTTTTTTGGTCTGGCGAAGCTTGACGATCTGCCGAAGATGGCGGAGATCGAGCAGATGGTAGCCCAGCAGGATGAAAACCAGACGGAGTTGACGCTGGAGCTGGCCGCGGATTTGGCCAGAGAGAAGTTGAATGTGGCCGATGGCACGTTTGATCCCAGGAGTCGTCGGGTGCCGGACGAGATGGGAGAGGTTGATGAGGAAACGACGTCGCGCATACAGCGGGAATCCGAAGCTGATCAAGCCGATTCCGCAGAGGAAGCTGACGAACTGGATGAAGAGTTTGCGGACTCCGAGGTGGTGGGGTCCGAACCGGACGTCCCGACCGGTGATGAGGCCGAGGGCAGCGATGAGCCGCATATAGCGGAAGAGGCGCGCCCGGAGCGGCAAGTTCATGTCGATTTTGATACTACTGATGAGGGCCGTTGACGGCCTGCAGAGTGTAAGCACTCTGACCAGATACAATCATGGCAGAAGCAATTCGAATTAACAAATACCTGTCGCAGTGCGGGATAGCCTCGCGTCGCGCCGCCGAGGAACTGATTGACCAGGGGCGGGTGAGGATCAATGGTGAGGTGCTGGACCGCCAGGGGGTGAAGGTTGATGTCGAGGCGGACGTGGTGGAGGTCGATGGAACGCAGGTCCAGCCGGTACCGCACAATGTGTACGTGCTGTTGAACAAGCCGGTCGAGGTGGTGACGACGCTGGATGATCCACAGAAGCGTCCGACGGTCAAGCATCTCGTGAAGGATGTGATTGCACGGGTGTACCCGGTGGGGCGGCTGGATTACGATACCGAGGGGGCGCTGTTGCTGACCAACGACGGGGAACTGGCGCATCGTCTGACACACCCAAAGTGGCAGGTGGAGAAGGTGTACGAGGCCAAGGTTGTGGGGCGGTTTCTGGAGGCGGATGCGAAGAAGATCGAGGAGGGGATTGTGCTGGAGGACGGGGCAACCGGCCGGGCGAAGGTGGATGTTTTGGAGGCGACGCCGAAGTATTCGTGGCTGAAGCTGACGCTGACGGAGGGACGCAAGCGCGAGGTGCGCCAGTTGTGCAAGGCGGTGGGGCATCCGGTGTTGAAGTTGAAGCGGGTGTCATTCGGGGGGATCGTGGTGGGCAGTTTGAAGCCGGGTCAGTGGCGGATGTTGACGAGCGAGGAGATTCGTCAGCTCAGGGGGCAGGTGGAGTTGTAGCGGGGCGGGGAATCACACATCAGGAGTCAGGAAGAGCAACCCGAGGACGGGTGGGCCATCCCATTTTTTGTGCCCGAGTTGCGCTTGGCTTTGTTATGGTGTGATTATACTATGGGGAGCGGGGGTGCTCGCAATGAC
>CAZXRO010000267.1:0-4407 GCA_964642435.1 uncultured Ignavibacteriales bacterium | reverse complement strand
CGGGCAATATCTGGGTTCTGGCTATCGCTGATATCCTGGGTCAGCCGGCGACGCCGCCATTGGCGGCCGGTTCCGGTGAGATTTGCCGGTTTGCCTGGCGGGTCGTGCCGAGCACTCTTTATTCAGGGCAGGCGATTCCTGTTCGGTTTGAGTATTTGTACAGCCAGGCCAATACACTGATTGACGAGTTTGGGGAGTTTGTGGGGCAGGGTGAGATCACCTACTACAATGGTTGGGTGTTTGTCGATTCCATAGGGGAGATACGAATTGGAGATATCAATTTGAATGCTGTGGCGGCCGATGTCGGCGACGCGGTTTTGTTTACAAATTACTTCATGAATCCTTTCCAGTACCCGCTGGATGCCCTGCAGTTGGCCAATAGTGATGTCAACGCCGACGGGCTTCTGGGGACGGTTGCCGATCTGGTGCGACTTATCAACTGGATTGTTCAGGGGCAGGCGGCGGCTCGTCCTCTGCCGCAGCAGCAACCCGAGGCGGTCGATCTGGTGCTGAAGAAGACTGGAGAGGTTTTGCACATTGATTATGAGTCATCGACTGCTCTGGGAGCGGCCTTAATCATCGCAGATTTGAAGTCTCCGGTGGATCCGGAGCGGGCGGTGCTGGCGCCGGACGGTATGGAAGCTGTTGCGGACACTCTGGACGGGAAGTTGCGAGTGCTTGTTTATAGCATGCAGGGCAGCAGCCTGGAGGCTGGCATGGGGCACTTGATCGGGCTTGATGCAGCGGTTGACGCAGACAGGGTGGAAGTTGAGCTGGCCTCGTCGGAGGGATCGATGTTGTCTGCGAGTATTCGCAATGAGGGAGCGGCGGTTGTGCCGAGCGATTTTGCACTGCACCAGAATTATCCGAACCCGTTCAATCCTTCGACGACGATTTCATTTGAGATTACTGGCAGTTCGGCCCAGCGTGTTCGGCTTGCTATTTATAATGCTTTGGGACAAGAAGTTAAGAGTTTGATAGATGAGAACCTGCTTCCGGGGACGCACCAAGCCACCTGGGACGGGAGAAACGATCATGGCCACCGTGTCGCCTCGGGTGTGTACTTGTACCGCCTGTCGGGCTCGGATCACTCGGAGACACGTAAGATGTTGTTGCTGAAGTAGATGATGTGTCATGATCGGGAGAAATGGGAAGTATATAGTACATAATATGGCTGTTTTTGGAGGTTTCGTAATGAAGTTTATGAGGATCCCACTAATTTGTGCGGCAGTCCTGCTGGTAGTGGTCTCGGGAGCGTGGGCGCAGTTTATCGATTGCGATACCATATTGCCCTCGATAGGTGATACGGTTTACACGGTACCGGGAACAAGTCTGCCGGGAGATACGCTGCTTCTGCCGTTGAACATTTCGAACACGCGAGCGATGACGTCGTTTGCAGTGTACTTGGAATATGATTCGACCGTGATGAAGCCAATCGTTGTTGAGGTGGACTCGTTGGTCGATGATATTATCGTTGGAATTGATACCACGGTTGTGGGTACCGATACCACCATCGATACGCAGTGGGTCTATGACTCGCTTCTTGTGGCGAAGAATCAGTACGACTTCGAGTACGCATCACGATATATCGGGCCGGATCCGGACGATCCGGATTTCGATGACTTTAATATGGTGCAGGTTATCAATGAAAAGGACTTTCCGGCGCCGAGCCCATCCAGGGACCGAATGGTCGTTCTGGCGCAGGGTAACTATGACATGATTCTCGAGCCGGGGACGGGTCCTGTGGTATACATTCCTATGGAGATTAATCCCACGGCCGAGGACGGGACCCAGACAATCATAGACTTCTATGACGAGACGATTTGGGTCATAACTTATCCTGATCCCGGAGATCCTTTTGGTGATACTGTGGCTAACTCCTGTTTGTATTCACAATACTCCGATACGCTCGGTGGCTTTGGTTCCCTGGTGAGATTCCATACTCGTCAGGCAGTTCACGAGGTTGATACGGCACAGGTGCTTCCGACCATCCAGAGTTTTACGGCCAATCCGGCGTCGGTGGATGCCTCGGGTGATCTGACAACACTGAGTTGGCAGTGTACTGGCGCTGATTCGGTACGGCTGGTTGACGATTTCGGACTTGTGAATCAGTGGTATCTGGGCAATTCCGGATCGCAAGAGGTGACGGTTAGACAGTCGAATCCGTACACGATCACCGCGGTTAACCGGTTTGGGGTGGCCACGCAGAGCCTGACGGTTCCGATTGGAGATGAGCCGCCGCTGAATAACCCTCCGTCGATCACAACGAGTCCCTCGGGGACGACGGTTGAGATCGACCAGGGAGAATCGGTCCAGTTCACGTTGACGGCGACTGACCCCGATGGCGATGGTGTCTCGCTGGCGCCGACTGGTACGCTCCCACCTAATGCTACGTTTGGGCCAACCAGTCCGGTGGTGGGAACGGGCACGGTGGTTGGCAATTTCAGTTTCACGCCGGACATCAACCAAAGTGGTACGTACAACTTCACGTTCACGGCGACCGATGACTTCTCTCCGCCGGCGAGTGGTTCGGTGACGATCACGGTTATTGTCAATGAAATTGAGCGCGACCGGTTGTTTACGACCTCGAAAGATGGTTTCGCGCCGGTGGGCGGTATAGCGGGCAAGGAGGCGATCTACTTCCCGATCAACCTGGTCACCGCGCAGCAGGTATACGGCGTTCAGTTTGACCTCATATATGACGAAAGCCTCTTCGATATAGACTCGATCATTACGACTGCCCGGACGGCGGACTTTGTTGTGTGGGATAATATTGGCCAGACGCCGGGAGAGGTGAGGATCATCACGTTTGGCATGGCCAATGAGACAGTGCAACAGGGGGCATCCTCGGAGATTCTGTATGTTGTTCTGACGGTTGACGACAACGCGGCGTTCGGTGACTATGAGTTCAGGATCGAGAACGGCTGGGAGTCGGTTGACCCTGATCCGAGTGTTCCTTCACTGGAGTTGCTGGTCGACAACGGAGTTGTTCAGGTCGACCGGCCCGGTGATGTCAACCTCGACAAGATGGTTAACGTTGCCGATCTGGTGAATATCGTCGGGTATATCATTGGCGACTACGGATTCAATACGCGCCAGTTTGATGTAGCCGATATGACTATTGACGCGTTGGTGGATGTGTTTGACCTGGTGGCGGTGATCAACACGATTTACGAGATCGAGGTTGGTCCGGCGCCGGGATCTGAGTTCACCGGAGGTGTTGCCCGGATCAAGCTTGATCATGGTGATCTGGTGTATGGTTCGAGCGATGTCCTGACAGTTCGCTCGGAGCTTCCGACGGATATCGCCGGTGCTCAGCTTGAACTGATATACGACCCGAATAAGGTGGTGATGGGAGCTCCGGAACTGGCGGTCGATGCCGACGGAATGACGCTGCGTTACCGCGACGACGGGCAAGGTAAATTATTGATGTTGATGCACTTCCGAAATCCTGCAGCGACCGATCAGTTGATCCATGCAGGGAACGCGGAGTTGATTAAAATACCAATCCAGTCAAGGGCGGATCTGGAATCGGGTGATTCGACGGCAATGAAGCTGAGCAAGGCGCTGTTGTCGACCTCGTCGGCGTCCTCGGTGGCGGTTGACGGCATGGGTGCGACGGTGCCAAACAGCTTCCAGCTGTACCAGAACTACCCGAACCCGTTCAATCCGACGACGACGATAGAGTTCGAGATTGCCGGCAGCAATCCGGCCGAGGTCAGCCTGGACGTATTCAACGTCCTGGGGCAGAGGGTTCGGAATCTGCTGAGTGAGACGCGTCTGCCGGGCCTGCATCAGGTTGACTGGGATGCGACCTCGGATGATGGAGACAAGGTTGCCACCGGAGTTTATTTCTATCGGCTCCAGGTCGGTGATCAGAGTGAAGCGAAGAAAATGCTGTTGTTGAAGTAAGGACAGGGAGGTAACAGGAACATGTTAATCCGCAAGTTTCTATACACGGTGATTGCTTTGGTGGCCCTGTCCGCAGCAGCCTGGGCGCAAACCGCTCCGGTGGTCTCGGACATCCCGGACCAGACAATCACGGAAGGTGAGTCGTTCACGACCATTAATCTGGACGACTACGTGACCGACGCCGAGAGTACAGATGACCTGATTACCTGGGAAGCTACGGGCAACACCGAGCTGACCGTGGATATCACAGATCGGGTCGCGACTATCACGGTGCCGTCGGTCGACTGGACAGGATCGGAGACGATTACGTTTACCGCGACCGATCCGGACAACTTGACAGGCAGTGATGCTGCCACGTTTACGGTCATTGCTGATCCCGAAGTGCAGGGCGTGACGCTTTCGGCTACAACGCCGGAGGCGACTACGGATGATGATCTGACGGTATCCTACACGTTGGCGGGCAGTGCGACAACTGCGGCCACGGCCTGGACTGTC
>CAZXRO010000266.1:0-4411 GCA_964642435.1 uncultured Ignavibacteriales bacterium | reverse complement strand
TTCATTCATGTGGATGTGCGAGACGGACGAGCCCGCTGGGGACAGCTTGGCGGAAAATACGTTGCGCTTGCAAAAGCGCTGAAAAACACAGGAGGAGACGACCATGCAACAGCTTGAACAGATTCTGACCTTTATTCTGGACCACAAGGAGCTCATCGGGACTTTTCTCGCGACGCTTCTGGCGATTATCAAACTGACTTCGTGGGGCCGGGCCAAGGCCGCGGCGTTGGATGCGGTCATCGGTGTCATCGAGCGAATGGGAGCAAAAGAGGTCAAGAGCGGTGTCGCGGCCAAGGAAATCAATCTCCAGAGTGCGGCCAAGGATGCCCTTCGTCACGCGGTGACCAAGGCCGATCCGAAAAAGAAGGCTGATGGACTTGCGACCCGTGTGGTGCGGGAGGTCCTGCGCGGCGTTCTGCCACTGAAATGAGCGGGAGGATTGTCTGTGATCGAGACCCAGGACCGACAACATGAGGAGCGTTACAAGAACCACTGGTATGGCAAATACCGGGGCTTCGTGCGCGATAACAACGACCCCGAACGTCTCGGGCGCTGCCGTTTGGAAGTGCCGGCGGTGCTCGGTACCGGCAAGGAGAACTGGTCGGACTGGGCATCGCCCTGCTTTCCCTACGGCGGAAACGAGGACATCGGCGTGTTTCTTGTTCCCGAAGAAGGCGCATCAGTATGGGCGGAATTCGAAGGCGGCAAGGTCCAGTTCCCCATCTGGTCGGGTGTGTGGCTCGCAAAGAGCAACCCCGGAGAACAGCCGGAGGAGTCGAAACGCGTCTGCAGCGATCCCACCTGCCGTGACTGTGAGGATAAAGTCGAACACAAACCCGACAGCCACGACAACCTCGAACACAAGAAATACCACGGCCATCCGCCCTATTATTGCTCACGCCGTAAGGTACTGCTCAAAACCGAGACCGGCCACACCATCGTTTTTGACGACCGGGATGAAGAGGAATTCCTGAAGATCATCGACCGCGCCGGACAGATCCTTCACATGGACTGCCGGGTAAAGCGGGATGTTCAAACCGGCAACTCCCGAAGACGGGGGACCAAGGACGCCGAGCAAGGTGACCAACTGGACATCGCCGCCGACATCAAGGACCAGCATGGCCGTATCGAAATCACCGATCTCTGCCGTCAGTTCATGCGCTGGGAAGCATGGAAGGATAAGGAGAAAATCCATATCCAATCCTGCGACAAGACCCGGGCGCGCTGGCAGAAGATTTTGATCGACACCACCAAGGGGCGGGAAAAGGTTCACATCTGGGGGCTTTGCGGTACCCAGGAGATTCTTATCGATTCCTCCAGCGGCGCAGAAAAGATCCAGCTGACCGACAAGGCCGGCCAGGTGGTGGTCATGAACGCAGCCGCGGGGCGGGAACGAATACAGGCTACCGACAAATCCGGAAGCGTCATCCTCATGGACGGCGTTATGGGCAACATCATCGTCCGCTCCAGCAACAAGGTATTGATCAACACATGAGGGAAAATCTTATGTATCCATCCGTGTCGGTGATCATCAGGGGCTACAACCGAGAACGATATATCGGCCAAGCCATCGAAAGCGTGCTTGCTCAGACGTATAAGGACTTCGATCTGCTGGTCTGGGATGACGGCTCCACCGACAAGACCGCCCAAATCGCCATCGAATTCGCGAAGAAGGACAGGCGCGTCCGTGTCGCCGCATGCGATCACCGGGGGGCCGTTAAATCCTTGAAGGCCGCCGTGGCGGATACCTTCGGGGCCTACTTGTGCTGGGTGGACAGCGACGACCTTTTGTCACCCAAGGCATTGGAAGATACGGTCGCGGTCCTGGAGGGGAATCCGTCGGTGGGGATGGTCTATACGGATTACCAACTCATTGACACTATCGGGCGGATCAAGGGGCTCGGTCGTCGGTGCCGCATTCCCTACAGCAAAGACCGGCTGCTTCTCGATTTCATGACTTTCCATTTTCGGCTCTTACGCCGCTCGGCCTTCGAACAGGCAGGCGGCATCAATGAAGAATTCACGTGCGCCGAAGACTATGACCTATGCATGCGTTTATCCGAAGTCACCGAGATTCGCCACATTCAAAAAGCGCTCTATCAATACCGGGTCCACCCCCGGTCCATTTCCCATGAGATGCGTTTGGAGCAGGTCCACTGGTCTCGGGAAGCCATCTCCAATGCATTGAAGCGCAGGGGGCTGGCGGACCGCTTCGAGGTCGATCTTCAGATCCGGGAACGCTTTTCGTTGAGAAGGAGAAACCTCGATGAGTGAACACGATAATGACCAAGTGCCGTGCAATTGGGAACAGAGCGAGCGCCTTTTGGCCCGCACTTTCGACTCGTGGCGGGCCGAGTTCAGGGCCATCCTCGAGGACCACCGCCGGGAAATCCAGGCGCGGTTGGAAAAGATCGAGCGTGAGATCGAGAAGAAATCGGACAAGGAAAACGTCGATCTCGTGGTGCGCAACATCCAAAGCGACCTGCGGCGGCACAGCGACGACATCAAAAATCTGCAAACCGGGCTTAATCAAAAGATGGGCGTCGAGACCATGTGGAAAGTGGTCGGCTTGGTGCTCGCCATCAGCGGAGTCGTCGGCGGCGTGGTCGGCTTTTTGATTCGTGTGTTGACGGGGAAGTGATCATGGCCAGACCGCAAGCCAGACTCGGCGATATTTCCAGTCACGGCGGTGTGATCATCACCGGCGCGATAAAAACCGTGGTCAACGGGATGCCCGCCGCACGACTGGGTGATCTGCACGCCTGTCCCATACCGGGCCACGGGGTCACACCCATTGTCACGGGCAGCCTGGACACGACCACCGAGGGCATGCCCAACGCGCGGGTCGGCGACATCACCGCCTGCGGCGCGGTGATAGCGACCGGTAGTCTGGATACGGACGACAACTGAGGTTCGACGGATGGATTACGAAGATTTAGGGTTTCATTACTGGGATGTGTTTCCCAAAAAGATCAAGGTGACGCGCAGTTGGTGGTCCATGTCGGTTCCACTTTCGATTCGCGGCACGCCGAGGGGCGAGTTGCAGTATGAGACCGTCGATTCCAGCATCGCCTGGGTCGATTGGGAAGGCCGCGTCAGGCTCGGCTGGCGAACGGGTGCGACGATCCTCATGGTTTACGACTCCCCCTCGCGGGACAGCGTTCGTTATGTGGAGGTTGAAGTGATCGAGGAATACGGCGGCGGGTATGGTGTGCCGTCATAAAGGAGACAGGTGGAATGGCCTTGCGGGATGAAGAAGGTTTTGGTTACGGCGACGGTTACGGATACGGCGAGGAAGGCGGGCCGATCATAGAGCAGACCAGCTCGTCGCTGTCTCATTATGAAATTATGACGCTGGCGCGGCTTTTGGCCATCGGCCTTGGCGTAACCGGCGACGAAGAAGATCCCTTTCTCCTGCAAATCAAAGACAATCTGGTTGAGATCAAGGACATTCTTCTGCAGAGCCATCAGGCCTCCGAAGCCTTGCGCGCCGAGGCGCAGACGGTGCTGGATGCCCATGCAGAGAGCGCCCAGCAATACATGCAGAACGTGGATCAACCGCAACCGCCGGATCACCACCCCTTCCTGGCCATGCCCGCCGGCACTTCGGTGCGCGAACTTCCGGACGGTGGGAGGCTTTTCACCCTTGCCGATGGCGTAATGGTCCGGGTGAGTCCGGCGGGGGGCCTTACCGTAATCGACACAGACGGTGCGGCTACTGAAATAGAGCCGGCCCAGGGCGGGATTATGACCCTGCCGGACGGCCGGGAACTGACTTTGAAGCCGGAAGCGGTCCGTGTCACTCACGAGGCCGCGGGCATTGAAGGGTTGCCGCTGGATATCGATCCTGTGCAAACGTCGCAAGGCCGCTATCGGGTCGAATTGCCGGACGGGTTCCGCCTGGATGTTTCACACGACGAACGTACCGCCGTTATCGGCAACCCTGCCGGTACTGTCGACATTCTCGCCATCACTCGCATCGAAGGTGTCGGTGAGGATATCCAGGTCCGTTTGGTTCCCGGCGGAGCCAAGGGGTTCTCGACGCAGAAGAGCGGTCATAAGGGAATCATCGAGGCGAACGGAACGATCCATCTGTCCATAGCGAACGGTCTCGACCTTGTCATCCGCTTTCCGGATGGCATCGATACCGACGGTGACGATGATCAAGACGATCAGTCCACGATCATCTGCGAGGAGTGCGACTGATGAGTCTGGATTTTCTCGGCAGAGGGCTGAAGTTCCCTTTCCGTTTCCAACGACGCTCGGGCGGAGCCCAGATCTCTTCAACCACATCCAGGGAACATGAACACATTCACGAAAGCATCATGCAGATTCTCGGCACGCGCCCGGGCGAACGGTTCATGCGCCCGGAATTCGGCTCCCGCCTCAAAGACCTGGTGTTCGAAGCCAA
>CAZXRO010000265.1:0-4420 GCA_964642435.1 uncultured Ignavibacteriales bacterium | reverse complement strand
ACCCTCGTACAACTGCTGGGCCACCATCATCGTCCGCCGAGGTGACATGCTCAGTCGGGACCCCGCCGCCTGTTGCATCGTCGAGGTCGTAAACGGTGGCGCCGGGCGTTGCCGGGTCTGCTTGCGTTCTACCTCTGTGACCGTCCAGGGCAGGGCTTGACGGGCACTTTTGATCAACTGCGATGCCTGCTTCTCATCGAGCGCGACTATCTTGTCCGGTTGCTTGAGCTGACCGGTGTCAGGATCGAAATCCTTACCCGCTGCGGTGCGGCGCTCCCCGATTCGGAACAGCCGCGCCGTGAATTCATTCCCCGTGCCTTCGGCAAGGAGAGCTTCGACATCCCAGTACTCAGCCTGCTTGAACGCCTGCCGTTCCTCCTCGCGTTCAACGACCAGTCGCACCGCCACACTCTGCACACGTCCGGCTGAAAGCTTCGTGCGCACACGCTTCCACAGAACGGGGGAGAGGGAATACCCATACAAGCGATCAAGGATCCTGCGGCTTTCTTGTGCCTTGACCAACTGCATGTCGACGTCGCGAGGGTTGGCCAGAGCTTCCTCTATAGCACCCTTGGTAATCTCGTGAAAAGCGATGCGCTTGACCGGAACCTTGGGGTCCAGAAGCTGCACCAGATGCCAGCTGATCGATTCCCCCTCGCGGTCTTCGTCCGTCGCCAGCAGCAACTCATCGGCTTTCCCCAGATCCTTTTTCAACTGGGTAATGTACTTCTTGCTTCCGCGCGGGATTACATAAATGGGCTTGAAACCGTTCTCGACATCGACACCCATCCGCGCCCAGCTTCGGTCTCTCAACTCCTCCGGGATTTCATTGGCAGAGCCGGGCAAATCGCGGACATGGCCGTAGCTGGCCACAACTTTGTAGTCAGATCCCAGAAATCGGCTGATAGTTTTCGCCTTGGCTGGGGATTCGACGATGATCAGTTTCAATTAAGGCCTCCTTATGGGGCTGCTCGGGCGGTGGGTTCAATTATTGGCGTGTCGACACTCGACACGCCTCTCTACTGGCTTGGCAGTCCCGTTAGTGTACCGGTAACACAACAGCCGTAATCAGTGTTTCCCCAAAAACGGCAGGCACAAGGCCTACAATCTGAGTGAAAAATAACGAGCGGCGCAAGCACTTTTTCACCAAGCACTCAAAACGACCGCCGCTCCGACTTCGTTCTCTCTTGTCAAGATGTTGCCGGTCAGTCGGTTAACTTCTGGTAAGGGTAACGATCACCGGGGCATGATCCGAGGGCTGTTTGCCTTTGCGCTCATCACGGTCAACCCAGGCCTGGTTTGCCCGCTTCGCAATCGGCTCGCTCGCAAGGATATGATCAATCCTCAACCCGTCCCCCTTCGCAAACGAAAGCTGCCGGTAGTCCCACCATGAATAGACACCGCCTTCAGGGTTAAGCTTCCCGAAAACATCCACCAGACCCCAGCCCATCAAGTCTCGCAATGCTTCGCGAGCCGGCTTTGCGAACAAGACCGAATCCGCCCATTTCTCAGGGTTGGCGACATCCCGCTCTTCCAGGGCAACATTGGTGTCACCACAGACCAGCAGCGGCTCGTCAGGCCTATGTCTGGTCTCGAGGTGTTGCTTCAGCCGTTTGATCCAGCCCAGCTTGAATTCCCACTTGTCAGACCCAATCGCGCCACCATTGGGGAAGTAGGCACTGTATATGCGAATACCATCGATGTCCGCCCCTACCAACCGCGCCTGGTCGTCCCAGGCGGTGTCGGCCATGCCCGAACTCACGTTTGAAAGCTCTTTCTTGGAGAGGATTGCCACACCGTTGTATGTCTTCTGTCCATTGATCGCCAAATGGTACCCGGCCTTCTCAATCGGTTCGGATGGGAAGTTCTCGTCAGTTACCTTAAGTTCCTGCAGGCAAACAACATCGGGGTCCTCCCGCTCCAGAAAGGCCAGCAGCCGGTCCATTCGAGTACGTATTGAGTTAACATTCCATGTGACGATCTTCATCTAAGACTCCTTACAGGCTCCTGACATTGATATAGTGTCAATCCCGCCAAAGCAAGCAATTGACTGCCCTCGATTCCAGCAGGTGTTGGCTATCTCCCATAGCCCATGAATGCTGACATTGCCGGTAGGTATTCCTCGTCATTGGACATGTTACTGACTGATAATGAGTTACTCCCCACAGAAAAGCTCCGGCCGGACCGGCACTTCAGTTGCAATTGTCCGGAATGAAACACCTGTGAGATTGCCCCCAAGGGGAAACAAGGAGGAGCTATGTCTCTCGATGGTAACAAGCAGTCGCCCAAGACGGTGCATATATCGCTGAAAGTCGGCGATGAAACCAAGACCGTATCACTTTCGGCCAAGCAGGCTGCCGAAATCGGTTTCCATTCGCCGTTCGATGATACCCCGCTGCCCCTGGCCTCCATCCTGGCCAGCCTGTTCGGCGATAGCTCGATCAAGACTCTGGTCGACTCATCGCCCATCGCTTGCCCCGAGTGCGGGCTTACCTACAATGAGTTCACGCGAGTAGGACGCCTGTCTTGCGGCAAGTGCTATGAGACCTTCCGAAGCAAGCTGGAGCCGATTATGGTACAGCTCCACGGCGCTGCCAATCATGTCGGCCAGGCACCCGATGAACCCGCTGATGAACACCAGCAGGTGCATGAGGCGGAACGACTGCGTGAGTTGTTGCAGGAGGCAATAGATGCCGAGCAGTATGAGAAGGCAGCGGCCCTTCGCGATCGGCTTGAGCAACTCGAAACCGAGAACGCCTGATCAGCACTACTGAGGGGAGTAGCGGTCAATCAGCTTCCACACGGCCGCCGTCACCGGGGTTGTTCCCGCGGTCACACCCTTCTCGATCTCAGGCAGGAAAGAGGCAATATCCGGGTGCTCGTAGAATCTCTGCAGCACCCGTTCCCGGAGCATGCTGTGCAGCCAGTCGCGAGCCTGTTCCCTGCGCTTTGTCTCGAACTGGCCGGACTTTTCCATCTGCGACACAAAACCCTCCACTGTTAACCACGCCTGATCAATACCTGTTTTCTCCAGCGCCGAAGCCAGCAGCACCGGCGGGCGCCATCCGGCCGTTGCCGGAGTGAGAAGCTCCAGTGCCTGCTGGTAGTACTGCCGTGCCTTGCGGGCCGGCTCAAGATTGTCACCATCGGCCTTGTTGATCACCAGGGCATCAGCCAGCTCCACCACCCCTCGCTTGATCCCCTGGAGTTCATCACCGGCGCCAGCGATCAGCAGCACCATGAAGAAATCAACCATCGACCGTACCGCAATCTCGCTCTGCCCAACCCCTATCGTCTCCACAATGATGACGTCGTAACCCGCCGCCTCGAAGACATGGATTGCCTCGCGGGTTTTGCGCGCGACACCACCCAGGGCGCCGCCCGATGGGCTCGGACGAATGAACGCATCCGGCTGCTGCGAGAGTTGTTCCATGCGCGTCTTGTCCCCCAGAATACTCCCCTTGCTCAGGCTCGAAGACGGGTCGACTGCAAGAACGGCCACCCGATGTCCCCCTTCGATCAGTTGAAGCCCCAGGGTCTCAATGAACGTGCTCTTGCCGGCACCCGGCACCCCGGTCAGGCCCAGTCGAATTGACTTACCCGCGTGGGGGAGAAGCTGCGAAAGCACCTCCTGTGCCTGTTGCTGGTGGTGTTCTGCGTTGGATTCTATCAGCGTGATCGTCTGGCTGAGTATGGATCGATCACCGCGGCGTACGCCCTCGACATATTCTGTTGTACTGCGAGTCCGATGTGCTTTCGGCATAACAACCGCCTCAGTCTTTCATCAGTTTCTCGAGGAGTTGGGCAGCAGCCTCCGGTATGACCGTTCCCGGGCCGAAAATGGCCGTCGCGCCATGTTCGTAGAGGAAGTCGTAGTCCTGCGAGGGAATCACGCCGCCGAGCACCACCAGGATATCCCCGCGCCCCAGCTGCTTCAGTTCGGCCACAAGCTGTGGCAGCAATGTCTTATGTCCGCCAGCCAGCGAACTCATCCCCACAATATGCACATCGTTTTCAACCGCGTGGCGCGCCGTCTCCTCAGGCGTTTGGAAAAGCGGACCAACATCAACGTCGAACCCCAAGTCTGCAAGCGCCGTCGCGATCACTTTGGCGCCGCGGTCGTGGCCGTCCTGCCCCATCTTGGCCACCAGTATCCGAGGACGTCGACCTTCCTTCTGCTCAAACTCATCCGCCAGCTTACGCACACGCTCGATCTTGTCCGACTCGCCGTACTCACCGGAATAGACACCACTGACCATCTTCTGCTCCGCCTTATGCCTGCCCCAGACCTGCTCCAGGGCGTCGCTGATTTCACCCAGACTGGCCCGGGCCTGCGCCGCTCGAACCGCCAGATCGAGTAGGTTCCCCTTGCCGCTTTCCGCCGATTCCGTTAAAGCAGCCAGGGTTTGCCTGGCCTTCT
>CAZXRO010000264.1:0-4422 GCA_964642435.1 uncultured Ignavibacteriales bacterium | reverse complement strand
CTTCAACATCGGCTGGCGCCAGTTCATCAGGGTTGTCCGGATTGAACTGAATATGCACCCGTTCCATCACCGGTATCTTCCAGATGTCCACAAGTTCCGTCTGGGCACTTGCGACCGAACCGACGGTCAGTGACAGCAACGCCGCGACAACTGCCACTCTCAGTGCGGCCAATGCGGATTTCAGAAATCTGGCAGGAAGCCTGTTCATCTTGTCCTCTCTTCTTACACTGGCGCTATCTTCCGCACGGTGCATGTCAACCTATCTCAATGCATCCCCAACCCGGTACGCTGCAAATCGCAAGCTCAGAAGCCACTGCTTCGTGAATACTTTCAGAAAACATGACCGTCCTGTGTGAAACCCCTGCGCTGCTCGTATACCGCAAGATACACGAAAACGGCCGCGGAGTCAATCATCCCACGGCATGAAAGACTCAAGTCAAACCCGTTGTTATCTCAACCAACCAATTTACACAACTTAGTTTACACTACCCGCTCGTCAATCCTGACCGGATCACATCGGGGAATACCGATACTACTCCAACGGCAACGTCGCCAGGCTGTCAATTATCAGATCTGGCTTCACGTCGCTTCGCTCGACCACATCCTCCCGAAACTTCCCCGTGCGCACCAGTATCCCCTTCATCCCCATCGCCTGCGCACCACCGACATCGCCGGTGATGTCGTCGCCAATCATCGCTACCTGTTCGGCCGGCAGCCCGATCTTGGCAAGCGCCGACCCGTAGAAGTCCGGGGTTGGTTTCCCGACCGCCAATGCCCGGGTCTCGGTCGCATACTCGAGCGCAGCCATGAATGAGCCGACACTCAGCCGCAACTCCCCTTCGGTCCTCCAGTACTTTCCCTTGTGCAAGGCCAGCACCCGGGCGCCATCGAGCACCTTGTGAAACATGCGATTGAGCAGCCCGTAACTCCAGTCCTCGCCAATCTCTCCAACCACGATCCACTCCGGATCGTGCTCATCCCATTCGAATGTCTCGAAATCGCGACGGGTATCTTCGTTCATCACCAGCCACAGGCGCCGCGCACTCTCTTTCCGCAAGATATCAACCGCCACCGTCGTCACACCGAAGATATCCGCGAAGTCTACCGGGATACTCAGGTCAATGAGCTTGCGGTGCAGCGTTGTCCTCGAATGAGTCGTGGTATTGGTACAGAAAAGGCAGCCCTTACCGGCTGCCTTTATCTTGCTAATCGTCTCAGCGGCACCGTCAATCGCCTCGTCGTCCTGATAGACGACCCCATTGAGGTCGATCAGGAAACCGCCAATATCACAGAGCGCCTTCGAGCCCACTACGATGCCAGTTTCTCCAGCAGTTCGTCGGGGATGTCGAAGTTGGCGTACACCTTCTGGATATCCTCGTTGTCTTCCAACATGTCATACATCTTCATCATTGAAGACGCCTCGCTCTCCTTGTTCAACTGAACAGTGTCCTTCGGTATCATCGTCACCTCGGCAGACTCCATTGGAATCCCCTTGATTTCGATCGCCGACCGGACATCATCAATCGCTTCCGGAGGAGTAGTGATTTCGAATACGTCCCCCTCGATCTTCATGTCTTCAGCACCGGCCTCAAGCGCAATCTCCAGCAGGGTTTCTTCGTCGACACTACCCGCATCGACCGTGATAAACCCCTTACGCTCAAACATCCAGGCGACGCAGCCATTGGCGCCCAGATTACCCCCATACTTACTGAGGATATGCCGAACTTCGCTGACCGTGCGGTTCTTGTTGTCGGTCAAACCCTCCATAAACAAAGCCACGCCACCAGGTCCATATCCCTCGTAAGTGACTGATTCATAGGACACGCCCGGCAACTCGCCGGTCCCCTTCATGATGGCACGCTTGATATTGTCCGCAGGCATATTCGAGGCCTTGGCGGCGGCCACCGCTGTGCGCAGGCGAGGGTTGGTCTCAGGATCACCACCACCCTCGCGGGCGGCTATCGTGATCTCCTTGATATGCCGCGTGAATGCCTTACCCCGCTCGGCATCCGCCTTCCCCTTCTTCCGCTTGATCGTTGACCATTTTGAATGGCCGGACATAGCGCCTCTCCTGTATTTCTGAGTGTGATTCTACTTGTCTAAACTATGACAGAAAATCAAGATACGCAATACTTGCCGATCTCGCAAGATGACACAATCAAACTTTTTCGGCACTTGATCCCGACCTTCATGTTCTATACCTTTGGAACGATGGCTACCATTTTTGAACAGATCAGACAACGTAAGAAACCTGCCAGGATCTTCTACGAGGACGACCAGGTCATGGTCATCGCCGACCACAGCCCAAAAGACCGGGTTCACCTGCTTATCATTCCTCATGAGGTCTACCCTGACTTCTACCACACTCCACCCGATGTCCTGAACACGCTCCTGAGCACCGCCCGCATGATCGCCGACCGCCTGGGCATTGCCGATCACTTCCGCCTGGTCATCAATAACGGCTATCGCCAGGAGATCGACCACATTCATGTCCATTTCCTCTCTAATCGCGGGGCGGACCGCCTGACCTGGGTGGAGCCATAGTCGACCGAGACCACACTGCAGTCAAATAATTGAAGAACAACAGGATACAACGGAATCACGAAACCGCACGATTTGTCGAGTATTCATTTGACAATTGAAGATAACTATGTAATTTTCCGATAGATGGAATTATGTCTAATCTTAAGCGTCTGAGAGGAGGTGTCGCTGTTTGACAGGAGTTAAAGTTCGGGACGATGAGTCCTTTGAACGCGCCCTGCGTCGATTCAACAAGTTCTGCGAAAAGACGGGAATACTGACCGATATCAAAAAGCATCAGCATTTTGAGAAACCGTCGGAGGCCCGCAAGCGTAAACTGGCCGCCGCCAGGCGGAAAGCGCGTCGGGCTCGCATGATGGAGAGAGACTAAAGATTACGATGTCTACTATTAGCAAGATAGACAGCCAGATCATAGAGGCCTTGAAGGCCGGCCAGAAAGACAAACTGACCGTCCTCCGAGGCCTCAAGTCTGATCTGAAGTACGCCCAGATCGACAAGGGAAAAGAACTGACCGAAGAAGAGGTCATTGGCGTACTGGCGTCCGCCGCCAAGAAAAGACGGGATTCTATCGAGCAGTTTCAAGCGGGGGGACGCCAGGATCTGGTCGATTCTGAAACATTCGGTTTGCATATCATCGAAGAATACCTCCCGAAACAACTGACCGAGGACGAGGTCAGAGACATTGTCAAGGCCGCCATCGAAGAGACTGGTGCCGAATCACCTCAGCAGATCGGACTGGTCATGAAGGTCGTCATGCCCAAGGTCAAGGGCAAGGCCGATGGAAAACTCATCAATCGACTCGTCTCGGAATTTCTTGCCAACTGATTTAAAAAACTCCTATACTCTTGCAAAATCAATCCTGCCTAAGGAGTGCTTATTTCATGAATTGGGTTGATGCCGTCCTGTTGATACTGCTGCTGTTGTCAGTTATTCTCGGCGCCAAGAAGGGGCTGATCAGGGAACTGACCGCCTTCATCGTGGTCTTTGTCGCCGCGATCGTATCGGTAACATACATTGACCAGTTTGCCGTCTGGGTACACAATCAGCTCGGCGGTTCGCCGTTGATCTCCGCATTCCTGTCCTTTGTGGTACTGCTCGCTGGCGCCTATGCCGCTTTCAAGCTGCTGGCTATGATGTTCTACAAGATTGCCCAGGTCAAATCACAGCCGCAGCGTCGCGACCAAATGGGTGGCGCATTAGTAGGATTCCTTCGAGGCTGGCTGGTAATCGGGTTTGTCACCTTCCTGGTGTTTCTGTTGCCGATGCCACAGGGCTTCTATACGGCGTTCGAGTCATCGTTCTTCGGCCCCACCATGGCCAAAACACTTCCGCTCATCTATGATTCCACTAATGTGCTGCACCCGAATAAACCGACTTTCCTGCAGCAGATGGAAAAGACCCTGATGCTCGAAAGCAGCCAGACCGCAAATGATGCCGACCTCGAGGAGAGCCGCATTCAGGTCCACCGCGTGCTGTACCAACTTGAGCGGCACTTCATTACGGGGTCCGGCACCTAAAAGGCACTTTCGTCAGGCCCAGCAAGACGTATATTACGGCCGGCTTATTGCCGGCCGTTTTTTGATGGAATATGAAACACTATGATTGATCAGCACTGCCTTACAACTCTTGAATTCTCAAAGGTCATTGACCGCATCGCGGGAAAATGCCTGACTCCCCACGGTCCTGAGCAGGTTCGAGACTTCCAGCCGGTAGCTGACCGTGCCCTGATCGAGCGACGCAGTGTCGAAATCACACAGATGAAAGACCTTGTCAATTTCGGCGATGCCTTTCCACTGTGGCGAATCGACGACTGCCGCGAACTGCTCAGCCAGGCCCAGATACAGGGACACTATCTCGACCCCAGACAATTCAACACCCTGC
>CAZXRO010000263.1:0-4433 GCA_964642435.1 uncultured Ignavibacteriales bacterium | reverse complement strand
CCTTCCACGTTAAACACCAGGAAGATCCTGCCCCTCTCATCGATGTCAGCGATCGCCTCGACTCCAGCCCAAATTCCGTTCTCGAATACAATCTCCGGGGAGTATGCAAACGATGAGAGTTGCGCTCCGTTCTGATCGAGTACTGTGCAGAAATCGCCGACATTAGGCTGCGACGAGGTCGGATCCAAGTTCAGGCCAACCGCCAGAATGGTGCTGTCAGGCAGAAGGTGGATATCGTTTGGGACAGCTACCAGACCTGACAAAAGAAAGCTGCCCTCCAGCTCGAGTTGTGGATCATAAATGGCAATCCGACGTGCTGCATTGTCACTTACGAATAGTCCCCCCGTTCGTGCGTGGCGTACCGCCAACGGTACTTGAACCTGATCGGGGCGGCGTCCGCTTGTCGCTACTGCCTGAACGCGCCGGGCAGGATCAAACGACTCGATGTCTGCAATGGAATAGTGAGACTGCTGATACTGTCCGAACTGTGGATCCAGTGTTTGGACTTCGAAACCATGATCAAAGTCAAACGCCATTACAGCTCCTTGCTTGGGAAGCAGTATTACGACTCGGTCGCCTGACGGCGACACCGTGCAGTACGTGTAGTGATCCCAAAACGCCTGTGCTGACACCCGAAGCTCTTCGGGCACACTGATTTTGTGGAAAGCTTCAGCCCAATCACTCAGCGACAACAGCGCAATTGCGGACACAAAAACGGAAATGATCATTCCAATTCCTCCGATCTCTGGTAGGCGTCCTCGATTTTTCATCACTTCAGCCTTGGCATTGACGTTGGGGCTACGACCCGCTGATAAACGAATTGTGCAGCGCTTAGGCTGAGAGAAGAACAGCGCTCACGCGGAACCGAAGATCACGCGCATAACTGGGTTGCCTCCCACACGATCGCCGTTCAGCATTGCTGATTCCAGTCCGTTCACCGTGGTGTCGAGATCTGGCAGACGCATGACCCACTCGTCTTGGGACAACTGCACCCCACCATGAACCCACCCTGGTTGATCGGATCACCAGCCATGAAGGTCACATCAGGATTGGGGGTCGGGACATTGTCCTTGGCCACAGATGGCATTGCGAGGACCCATCCCTCCACCAGAAGGAGCGACAGGACCAGAACGACCGCACAGAGCTGCCGCAGGCGGCGACCCTTATGCGCATGGATGCTTTGTTGTGACATAAATCACCTCCGGATTATAATAGACATTTACAAATGGTGCGAGCCGTAGCCCCGTTTAGTACGCCAAACTTATGGTGCAACTACTGTGCCAATGTTGAACAGACGGGCGATCGATTGTCTTAATATATTGTATGGCAGCAGCTTATAAATCATCGGTGGATGCTGCTCGGATGGTACGATAATTGCTTAGTCGTATGAAAGTACGCACAAAAATCGGTCAAATCGGCGGTTCGGTTCTCGTAATAGCATGTACTGCAATATGTTACGGCACAATCCGGACCGGTACGCAGCTCGGTACGCAGCGGTCGTTGTGACCCCTTTTAATCCATTGCGATATAATCAGTTAGGCGGAATCACAAAAGTACGCAGGGGGTACGCAGCGGCCATCGTGGCTGCTTGTTATCCATTGTCGGAGAGTAGGTTACAGGGGTGGGCGGCGGTACGCACCCCACCCATCGAGAAGTTCACCTGAAAGGAAGAAACCCACCGCAGAGCGGTGGGGCACCGGGCTTCCGCTTAACGAAATTGACCTGTGTGATGTCTGATCCCGATCCTGTGGATCGGGGCACCATGTGCCAATCGGCCCTCAGAACTAAAACAGGTTCTGCCCCACCACATGGCAAAGCAAGCGGGCAGGTGCTAACACACCTGCCCGTGCAACATGAACAAATAGAGACCGGATCACAAGACCCATCGATACCGGTCAGGGGCATGGCCCCTTGTCGTACATGCCTTGTTCCCTCAGCCCTGCGGCACCTGCTCCTCGATACCATAGCGGGCCATGCGCTTGCGTATGGTCCCCTCGGACAGATCGAGTCGACGAGCCACCTCGCGACGGTTCCAGTCGGTCGTTTTCAGCAGCGTGAGAAGGTTCTCGCGTTCCAGTCGATCGATATGGTCCGCGGCCATGCCGAGCAGCCGATTCATATCCCCGCGCGAGAGCAGCCACAGCCGCTTGATTTCCGCCTGCAGTTGGCGCACATTGCCCAGCCAGGCGGAGCTCGCCATGAGTCGGGCCAGGCGCCTCAGCGAGGCATTATCGAGCTGCCCGTCGACACCCTCCTGCTGCAGGAACGCCTGCACCAGCGGCTGGATATCCTCGGTGCGTTCGCGAAGCGGCGGCAGGTGGATGGGGACCTCGTTGAGACGGTGGAACAGATCCAGGCGGAAGCTACCTTCGCGGATCCACTGCTGCAGATCGCGGTTGGTGGCGGCGATCACGCGCACATCGACAGCGCGTGGCTCGTTCTCGCCCAGGCGGCGCACCATTTTGGACTCGATCACCTCCAGCAGTTTGGCCTGGAACTCCGCGGTAGCATCGGCAATCTCATTCAGGTACAGCGTGCCTTTGTGTGCCTGTTGCACCAGGCCGTTGCGGTCCTGGGTGGCGCCGGTGAAGGCACCACGGGTGTACCCGAACAGCTCCGCCTCCACCATTTCATTGGGGATGGCGGCGGTGTTGACCGAGACAAACTCGCCCGGACGGTCGCTGCAGTGGTGGATGTAGCGGGCCAGCAGGTCTTTGCCGGTGCCCGTTTCGCCGGTAAGCAGCACCGTCATCTCGGAGCAGGCGATATGCTCGGAGAGACTGACGATCTTCTTCATGGCACTCGAGCCGGCCACCACATGGGGGGCATCGGCACGGCGCCGCTTAGCGGCTGCCGGCGCGGGTTTGGTGCGACTGAGCTCGGTGTCGATCTTCTGCAGGAACGGCGTCACATCCTCGGACTCGAAATACTCGCGGGCCATGTACAGAAGGGCCATACGCTCACCGTTGGCAAACAGGCCGCTGACGGCGGCGCGGTACTGGGTGGCGGCGAGTTCATAGCGCGCCCCGATCTGCTTGAACAGGTCGATAGCCTTGCGATAGTGTTCGGCGGCGGCGGTGTGGTCGCCATCGTGCTGCGCAAGGTGCGCCAGTACCCGCCAGCAGGCGGCAATCTCGATTCGCTCGCCCACCTGCTGTGCCACCTTGAGGGCGCGGTCGACATGGGTGCGGGCGGATTCGTGGTCACCCTGCGCAAGGGCAACATCGGCCTGAAGGCGCCCGATCTGCGAAACGAGCGTGGATTCCGGCGCGATTTTCAGGGAGATGTCCATCCCCTGCCTGAGCGCCTCGGAAGCTTTGTCCGGCTGGTTGTCCAGCAGGTAGATGAGGCCGAGGTTTTCGAAGAAGATAGCTTTTTCGCGCGGGAAGGGTTCGACCAGTTCGCGGGCCTGTTCGATAAGTTCGAGGGCCTTCGTGGTGTCCCCCTTGAGGGCGACAGGCACCGGCCGCATGAGATGGAAGGCGGCCCGTGCTTTGTCTGGAAGCGTACGCATTGATCGGTTGAGCTCATGGTATATGAGAATAGAATCACGGAGACTGCCAGCTGAATAGTTCATATATGCCAGGTTAATCGCAGCCATGTTAGCGCGTTTCGGATCTCCACCGTTATCACACGCTCTTCGACAGCGCTCCAAGCTTGTAACTGCTGCTTGGGTATTCCCAAGTTGGAATTCTACATAAGACAGCCTATTCAGTGACTTCACGGTACCAAGAAGGTCTTGGCAGCGACTGTAATGAACGTAAGACTCGACGAGAACCTCTCTTGCGTCACCGTGCCTCCCGAGTAACGAGAGCATTTGCCCTTTCAGATACTTGGCCTTCGCAAACTGGGACGTCGTACCTTTGTGCCTAAGCCGCTCGATCAGCTCATCTACTTGGTCCTGTGAATAGTCACCCACCTCAATCTTCGCCTCAATGTGCAGCAGTCCAAACCTGATGCTGAGGTCAGTCTGGAGGCTATCCACTGGAATACTATCAAGCAGCTTCAAGGCCTCGCGCGATGACCTAGCGGCGAGAAGCGCTTCCGCCCGAGCGAGAGCTTTGTGAGCTTGATTCTCCATGGTCTGTGGTAACCTCCATTTCGGTTGTCGTGAGGGTAGGGGATCCGAAGTACGCATTGAAACAAGCCGCAATCACGCGCATCATATCGCCAAAGAAGCCGGGCTGAGCACCCTGAGTAGCCTTCAAATCGACCCAAGCGCCGTCATCGGCGACGACCGGGCTCTCTGGCTGGAACACTATGTGCGGTTGGGGTTTGCCGGGATCGTGTTGCATAGCGTGCGTTGTGGGGACGCACACAATCACAAGTAAGGCGCATGCGAGCAATAAGGCTGGTAATCGCCGCATATTGCCTCCTTAGGATATGGAGTTAATATCTATCTCTGTATTCTATTCTATATCATTCCTGTTTGG
>CAZXRO010000262.1:0-4453 GCA_964642435.1 uncultured Ignavibacteriales bacterium | reverse complement strand
CCTATGTCCCGTTTGACAATCACGGCTTTGTCGATCCCGAAGATATCAAAAAGGCAATCAAGCCCAACACGAGGCTCGTGATCGTTAACCACGGATCCAATGTCCTTGGAACCGTCCAACCCATTGGCCAGATTGGCCGTGTTTGTCATGAGGCGGAGGTGCTCTTCGCAGTCGATATCTCCCAGACCGCTGGCGTCATTCCTGTCAACATGAAGCGTATGCACATCGACATGGTCGCCTTCACCGGTCACAAGAGCCTGCTCGGCTCCACAGGAATCGGCGGACTCTATGTACGTCCCGGCGTCGAAATTGCCGCCACTCGCTCCGGCGGTACTGGCGTGCGATCAGCCTATCCATATCACCTCGATGAGTACCCATATCGACTTGAGTTTGGTACGCCCAATATGGTCGGTGTCGCCTCGCTGTGGGCGGCTCAGGACTGGATCAAGGAGCAGGGCGGTATCGCTCCGATATACGAGCACGAGATGAAACTGGCCCAGCGCCTCCTCGATGGCTTCAATGGCATCGATGGTATCATCACCTATTGCTGCGAGGACCTCGAGAATCATCTGTCTACCCTCACCGTTAACGTCGATGGCCTTGAGGCGGGCGACGTCGGCATTATGCTCGATGTTGACTTCGATATAGCTACACGCACAGGTTTGCACTGTGCCCCACTCGTTCACCGGCAAATCGGAACAGAGAAACGCCACGGTGGCGTGCGGTTTGCCATCGGTGCTTTCAATACCGAAGAACACATTGATCGGGCTATCGAAGCAATGGCAGAGATTGCCAAACGAGCCAAACACATGAAGCAACCGGTTTGAGGTGCGACAAACCAATTCAGACGCTCGTCGTAACTTGCTGGCAATAGGATAGTTAATTCAATGATATGCGTTTGCGCTGTCCCCGCGATGCTAATACTTAGCCAGGCAACGATCACGGACTTGCGATCACCAACTGTCGCGCGATACCAGCCAGTCCCGCGCTCTGTTTTCAAGAGACTCTCTCAAACCGACTAAAGCCCCCAAGGCTCCCATTTTGGATTCTGTTTGGCAATCGCCTTGCTACGAGACTCAACACCCTCTATATTTGGGCCAATCGGAGTTGCAAAGGCGGTCAGGTCAACTTTGAGGGAGCCAAAATGAAGACTGTTTATTTGTTCCGCCATGCCAAGGCACAAAGCAAGGATCTTGGCATCCCGGATTTCGAGCGCTCGATAACGGACAAGGGCAGGCGCGTGACTCGCGAGATGTCGCGCCGAGCACAAGAAAAGAAGATTGTACCCGACATCATGATTTCATCCCCAGCCAATCGCGCCATAGAGACCGCGCGGATCGTTGCCGATGTCTACGGGTGGAATCCTGATGCCATCCAGACGGAGCCACTGCTCTACGATGCTTCCGACGGCGAATCTATCTTCGATGTCGTACAGAGTATCGACAACGAACATCAATCCGTCATGATCTTCGGCCACAACCCGACCTTCAATCAGTTCGCCTCAGCCATGATCCCTGATTTTGACGGGAACATATCGAAGTCCGGAGTGGTCGGCGCATGCTTCGTTGCCGATCGCTGGCAGCAGGTCGCCCCGGGTAAAGGACGCTTATGCGTGCGGATGAATCCTAAAGACTTCGACTAATTGATTGGCCCTGCGAGCCGCAACTACCGGCATTTCGGCAATTTGACTACGAACGCCTGCTTGACGAATCGGCGCACGTAACGAAGAAGAAGAGAGATGATATGGCAGCCGAGACACCGACGTCTTTGATCGATGTGACCATTCCCTACAAGGGGATGAAAAAACAGGTAATCAACAAGGAAATCAGCTGGCTTTCCTTCAACGATCGCGTTCTGCAGGAAGCAGCCGATACGAGGGTACCCCTGTTCGAACGCATCAAGTTTCTGGGCATCTTCTCCTCGAATCTCGATGAGTTCTTCCGCGTCCGCGTCGCCCAGCTCCAGCGTCTGGTACCGCTTGGACGAAGAGCCAAACGCTTCACCGGTGGGTACAACCCCAAAAAGATCCTGCGCGTCATCCAGGATCGCGTTCAACAACAACACGTGCTCTTCGATGACATCTATCAGCACATACTGCGAACCCTCGCCCAACACCGCATCTTCATACTCAACGAACGACAACTCAACGATCGCCAGGCCGCGTTCGTTCGCGGTTACTTCCGACAGGAGGTGAGGCGCAGGCTGATCCCCCTGATGATGGATCAGGTCGACAAGTTCCCGGAACTGCGCGATGAATCCATCTATCTGGCCGTCGTCCTGTCCCGGGCCGATAACCAGAAGGCGCCGCAATACGCCCTCATCGAGCTGCCACGAACCGTCTCCCGATTCTTGATCTTGCCGAAAGTCGGTCACGATCAGTATGTGATCATTCTCGATGACGTCATTCGGTTCAACCTCGATGACGTGTTTTCGGCCTTCGGGTACGATGATTATCAGGCATTCACCGTCAAACTTACGAGGGACGCCGAACTCGAACTCGATGATGACCTCTGGCGGTCCTTCACCAAGAAGATGGCCAAGAGCCTCAAACAACGCCGCGAAGGCAACCCCGTGCGTCTGGTCTACGACGCTGACACGCCGACAGACTTTCTGGACATTCTCAAGGAGAATCTTCAAATCAACGAGGATGACACTCTGGTGGCCGGAGCGCGCTATCACAACTTCCGCGACTTCATGAAATTCCCAGACTTCGGAACATCGGGCGAACGCTATGAACCCATTCGTTCCCTGCCGCATCGACACGTGCCAGAGGATGGGCGTCTTTTCGATGCTGTTCGTAAACGTGACATTCTCATGCATTACCCGTATCAGTCTTTCGATTACGTGATTGACTTCCTTCGTGAGTCTGCCATCGATCCCGATGTTCTCTCGATCAAGATAACCATCTATCGAGCCGCCAAGGACTCCAGCGTCATGAATGCCCTGATCAACGCCGCCAGGAACGGCAAGCGAGTAGTGGTTGTGCTGGAGCTAAGGGCCCGGTTTGATGAAGAGGCGAATATCGACTGGGGCAACCGACTCCAGGAGGAGGGAGTCAAGGTCATCTTCGGTGTCCCCGGCCTCAAGGTGCACTCCAAGTTGCTCATGGTAACCCGCCAGGAGAAAGACCGCCTGATCAGGTATGCCATCATCGGCACGGGCAACTACAACGAAGACACAGCCCGCATCTATTCTGACCACAGCCTCTTCACAGCCGACCGTCGACTCACCGGCGAGGTCAACAAGGTATTCGAGTTCTACGAACGCAATTACAAGCTCACGACATTCAAACATCTGCTCGTGTCACCGTTTGATATGCGCAAGAAGTTCATCAAGCTGATCCAGACCGAAATCAACAATGCACGCTCTGGCCGCAGTGCCTATATCCTGCTCAAACTCAACAATCTCGTCGATACCGAAATCATCCAGAAACTCTATGAGGCATCACAGGCCGGCGTCAAGGTGAGGCTGATCGTTCGCTCGATGTTTGCACTCAAAGTCGGTTTGCCCGACCTCAGCGAAAACATCGAGGCCTACAGTATCGTTGACAAGTTCCTGGAGCACAGTCGCGTCTACGTCTTCTGTAATGCTGATAAACCCAGGTACTTCCTGTCCTCGGCAGACCTGATGCGACGCAACCTCGATCGACGGGTCGAGGTCACCACCCCGGTCTATGATCCCGAGATTCAGAAGGAGCTACAGCAGTTTCTTGACATCCAGTTCGCCGACAATGTCAAGTCCCGCGTTCTCAATGAACAGCTGGACAACACCATCCGGGAGGACAAATCCGACAAGGCCGTGCGCGCCCAGTGGGATATCTATGAGTTCCTCAGGGAATTGAACGCCCCCGAAATGGAAAGGTACGCCTGATGGACGACACCCCCCACGCCAGGAGTCAGTCAGAGGGCCTTCGTTTCGCCGCGATTGATGTCGGCTCAAACGCTGTTAGACTACTTCTGAAGCGAGTAATCGAGACCGGCTCCAGAGCGCTGTTCAAGAAGGAGTCGCTGGTGCGTGTACCCGTGCGTCTCGGTGATGAGGCTTTCGGTGATCGACACATCTCCGATGACAAGCGCGCCGCATTGATAAATACCATGCGGGGGTTCCACTATCTCATGCAGGCCTATAGACCGCTGGGCGTCATGGCCTGTGCCACATCAGCGATGCGTGAAGCTGACAATGGCCCGGAGATCGTACAGGATATCAAAGAGCAGACAGGTATCGATCTGAAGATCATCGGCGGTGCCGAGGAGGCAGAAATCATCTGCCGCACATCATCCCACCAACTTCTCGTGAGCAAGGGAGCCTATCTGTTTGTCGATGTTGGCGGCGGTAGCACGGAGATTACACTGCTGGTTGATCAGCACCCGGTCAGCGCCCGCTCATTCGATATCGGCACCGTCCGCATCCTCCACGGACATGTTGCGCCCGAATCCTGGCAGGACATGAGAAA
>CAZXRO010000261.1:0-4462 GCA_964642435.1 uncultured Ignavibacteriales bacterium | reverse complement strand
GGACGAACGCGTCGGATTGTTCAACACATTCCATATCGATACATACAGGATCAAGCATGCCAGCTCACCGGAACACAGGCGAAGGGGATTTGCCTGAAAAGTGGAGCGGGCTCGCCTGTGAAGATGTCCTCAAGTGGCTCGTTATCAACCTGCGTGAGCCTCTACAGCGATCAAGACAACTCAGCGCCAATTGCGCTCGCGCACAGGGAACTCATATAGCACTTCTCACAAAGCGGCTGCTTGCTCTTGCACCATTGACGGCCGATCTCCCAGCAGGGGAGGTCCATCAGTCCCGGGAATTGTGGATGAAGAGCACGGGCCTTGTAGGTGATCTGGGCGACAGAGGCGCCTGCATGACATAACCCCAGGCGATGAAAGACACGCCTGACATGAATGTCGACGGAGATATCAATCGACGAATAGTCACTCATTGGCACTTTCATCTCTCTCGCCAGAATGTTGGCGGCCATAGAACCGATTTTCGGACCGATTCCCTCAAACTCCAGAAATCGGAACACAACTTCGGCGCTGGGTCGGTTTCCGGACCAAATCTGGGCTGCATCACCTCCATAATGGTGCGCAATTCTCTGAACCGCCGAATGGAAGTAGTGGCCCATCTTGTCAATAAAGCGATGCAGTTTCTCTGGAGTGGTCATCATAGCTACGATTCTTGATTCATCAAGATCAACCAGGTCCTTCATCTCAAAGGAATCCAGCAACTGAGATATCTTGTAAGGAATCAGCCATGCTCGTTCTGCCTTGACTTGTTGGTCCATAACACAGGCGAGGACAAAGGCATGAGGATGAGTATCAAGATCGTTGAGGAGTGTGTCGGCATTCTTGTCCTGCGTAAAGGGAATGAACTTCTTCGGCGCGTCAAATAGCTCTTGTCCTCTCTGGACAAGCTTCTTGCTGATAGCGGCTTCTGTACTTGTCATCGGTAACCCTGCCAATAGCGGTTATGTGTATCACGAAAGGTGAATGGAGAGCACCACCCCCCTCAAAACTCAAACTCAACCCCCACAATCGGTACGATCCCCAACTCGAGATCCTCACCATCCACAAGATCGGCGTACCCGGACGAACGCGTCGGATTGTTCAACACATTCCATATCGATACATACAGGATCAAGTTCGACTCATCAAACTCAAACCGCCTGTCCACCCGAACATCCAGCGAATGATACGGCGATTGCCGATACTCGTTTACCAGCGAGCGGTCCCAGTATCCTGACGACACCGGCAGCGGCTGACCCGCGGCAACCGCGGCCGCTGCGGGAGTGTACGGATTTCCCCCCGCGTACACAAATCGCACCCCTATATCCCAGCGTGCCGACGGGCGCAGGCCCAGTTGCATGGTCACCATCAACCGGCTGTCCATAACCCGGTCGCGCCACTTGCCATCGAGACCCTCATACTCCGAACGTGACCATCCCAGCCCGAAAAATCCATGAAGTTTCGATACCAGACGACTCTGACACACCAGCTCCAGGCCATAGGATCGCGCGTGACCCGAATCCGAAAGCGCCCGATACCAGCCATAGAGGTACCGATAGAGTACCTCGTCCACCACGAACAACTCCGGGGTCGAACGATCTATCGGGAAATGGTCATATGCCTTGTAATAGGCCTCCAGGGTCAGCCGCGTGTTCGGCGCCGGGAGGTGCTCCACTCCCGCCACGTAGTGGGTCGCCTGTGTCGATGGCAACTGGCGGTACTCGTCTCGCTGAATCAGCAGTAGTATGGGCAATTGCTGGTAGTACACCCCGTAGGCCGCCTTCAACTGCGTGCTCTCCGACAGCCGGAGTCTCGCATTCAACCGCGGCCCGACATGGCCTGTCTGGGTGAACTCGAACCGATCATACCGCAGCCCGAAACCGACATCCATCCAGCCGGTCGGGCGCAGCGTATAGGTGGCAAACACCCCCAGCGTGTTATCGGAAACCGTGTCCGCGATCTCGACATCGATCGGCGTGTAACCGAACGGGTGCTGCTCCTCATCGCTGAAAACATCCGCCGCATGACGCGTCCACTTGTACTCGCCGCCCAGTTCAAACTCGTGCGGGCCGCCCAGGCGCCAACGGTTCACACTGCGAAGCTGCGTGCTGCGCCTGTTCTGCTCGTTCCGAATCTCCGGCAGGTCATCGAATTCTTCCAGATAGTCCAGCTCGAAATCGGTCACGTTCTGTGACAGGGAGACCTCCGATACCCCTTCCTGCCCCCACAATACGCGCCAGTTCACACCCGCAGCATACTCAAGAGCATCGGTGGTGCCGTAGATCGCCATATCATGGCTGCGGTCAATCGTCAGGTCATCCACTCCCAGCACGCCCAGTGCCGTCAACTGGTGAGAGCGGGACACGTCCCATACCACTTTCCCCTGGTAGTCCGAGTAGCGTGGCAAGATGCCCACATCGAGCGCCTCGGTCAGGATGTCCAGGTAGCTCCGGCGAACCGCCACCATCCAGCTCCCGCGCCCGCCGCCCAGTGGCCCCTCGCCAACAAGCCCCACGCCCGACAGCCCCATGTCCGCCTGGAACTCGGTGTGCTCGCGGCTCCCCTCGCGAAACCGCAACGTCATCATCGAGGACAACCGCCCGCCATACGAGGCCGGATACCCTCCGGCGTAAAACGTCGCCTCGTCGATAAAGTCCGGATTCAACAGGCCAATCGCCCCACCGGTTGTCCCGAACACCGGGAAGTGGTTAATATTGGGAATCTCGATATTGTCCAGGTAAAACCCGTTCTCGGTCGGTGAACCGCCCCGCACAATCAGGTGGTTAACCGCCAATCCAGCCTTGTTCACCGAGGGAAGGTTCTGCATCACACGGCTCACATCTCCCGCCGAGCCGGGCGAGCGACGAATCTCCTCCGTGTTGTAGCTGATCGTCCCCACATGCTCCAGCGCCGGCTGACTGAAATACCCGCCGCTGACCACCGTTCCCTCGACCCGGGTCACGACCTGCGCCAGGCCCAGCACGACCTGGGTCGTGCGACCCGATCGCGCAATAACATCGGACTGCTGCGCCGTCGCATAGCCCACACTCGACACCCGGAGCTGGTGGCTCCCGGTCGGCACCGTCCTGAACTCAAAATGGCCACTGCTGTCAGTGCCGGTGGTGCGCGCGGCGCTCTCCAGCCGAACTGTCGCACCAACTACCGGCCGCGAGGTGGCCGCATCGAACACCCGACCGGCAATCGCCCCGGAGGGAACGTGCGTCGCCTCGCTCGCAGCCTGCGCCGCGACACCCGCTGAAAACGACACCACAACGAGCAGGGCAAGGATCAGTTGGCGCACAATACCGGCCGCCGGCTGGATGTGAATTCGACTAGTTGTATCCGCATATCGAGACAAGGACAGCCCCTCAATATTACCGTTTCTCCCAAGGCCCGTTCTTCTCAACCCAATATACATACCAGGGGACGAGTTAGCCACCGCTAACGTCCAACCGCTAACCAGATCTTAACCGAACGCCCCCTCCTGACCATGAAATCGCCGCTGGTAGCCAAGCTGCCCGACATGATACGTCTCGTGGAAGACCAGGATAGATATCACCCCTTCGACTGTCTTCGGCATCGGCGCCACCTCGTATGCTCCCTCGGCCTCAAGCTCCGCATCCGTGATGGTATCGAGCCGTGCCCTGATCCTGCTTTCTGTGTCCTCGATAATCTGGTGCAATTCTTTCAGCGGGGGATAGGTTTCCCGCTGTTCGTCCTTCGCGCCCCATGCAAACGTCTTGCCCAGGTCGTGAGGTACTTCCACGCCCAGATGCCTAACCATTTCCAGTCGGTAGGTGGCGATATGCCCCAGCACGAAATGAGCCGAGTTGCAGTTGGCATGGGGGCTTTTGGCGGCCTGCCCGGAAGTGACATCCTTGAGCGTCATTTTGATCGCCCCGGTATTCAGCTCCAGCAGGTTCTTCAAGAGGTCCTTCGATGTCATTGGTTCTGTCTCCAAAATGAGTGTTGTCCGTGAGAATGCGAAAGCCGGTTACGGTCAAGTAAGCATGCGCGATGTGCCCGGGTCAAGCGCTGCGCGGCCAAATGTGATTCCCCCCACAATAGCGACAGCCGATCAGGAACAATGCCCGACCGGCTGTCTGCGGCCTCCACTGCCAAGGGCCGCGGTTTCCGATTGCGAGATAGCTTTGTCTGCCAACGCCCTCAGGCTATTGGCGCACCAGACTGAAGAACTCCGCCCTGGTGGCCGGATCATCATGGATTTCTCCCAGCACACACGAGGTTGTCATGCTTGAATTCTGCTTCTGCACACCGCGCATCATCATACACATGTGCTGCGCCTCGATGACAACCCCCACACCCTTGGCACCGGTGTGCTCCATAATACAATTGGCGATCTGGTTGGTCAGCTCCTCCTGGATCTGCAGGCGCCGTGCAAATACATCCACGATCCGCGCCAGTTTCGACAACCCCAGCACCTTCCCGTCAGGGATATAGGCAA
>CAZXRO010000260.1:0-4472 GCA_964642435.1 uncultured Ignavibacteriales bacterium | reverse complement strand
CAGTATGGTACCGTGGGCGTCGATCGGCGGCGGCCTGTATTATGGAAAACGTAACGTCAAGTTCACAACCGTCGGCAGCCCGTTCTACGACAATCTCGACCAGGAATCACGCACACAGCTCGGATACAGCCTGGGGGCCGGCATCGACTGGGTTCTCGCCAGCACCATTGCCCTGGAGACACAGGTGCGCTGGATGCCCGTAGAGTTCTCCGAGAACCTGGCCCTTTCTGATGACTATCGTGGACTTGCATTTACCTTGGGAATCAAATACCTATATGCCAAATAATCACATGAGCAACCCCTCAGGGAGGAAACTATGAGAGTAGCAATCAATGGATTTGGTCGCATCGGGCGGCTGGTGTTCAAAGCCGGTCGCGAGGCCGAGATTGAGTTCGTTGCCATCAACGATATCACCGATGCCGGTACGCTGGCACACCTGCTCAAATACGACTCTGTCCACGGGAAATACCCCGGCGAGGTTAAGGCCGGCGACGGGCAGATGACTATCGATGGCAAGAAAGTCAAGGTATTCGCCGAAAAGGATCCGGCAAAGCTGCCATGGAAGGACCTCGACATAGACGTAGTCGTAGAGTCAACCGGCCTGTTCCGTACCAAGGAAGCCGCGTCCAAACACATTGAGGCCGGCGCCAAGAAGGTGCTCATCTCCGCACCGGCCAAGGGCCATGATGGTACCTTCATCCCGGGCATCAATGGCGACAAGTACGACCGTGACAAACATCACATTATTTCCATCGGCTCCTGTACGACCAATTGCCTCGCCCCCATCTCAAAAGTCCTCATGGACAGCTTCGGCATAACCTCAGGCTTCATGACAACCATTCACTCCTACACCGCCGATCAGCGGCTGCTCGACGCTCCCCATAAGGATCTCAGACGAGCCCGTGCGGCGGCACTGTCGATGGTGCCCACTACCACAGGGGCCGCCAAGGCGATTTCTCAGGTGATTCCGGAACTCACCGGCAAAATGGACGGATGCGCCATCCGCGTACCCACCCCCGATGGCTCCATTGTCGATCTCGCCGCCATCCTCGAGAAGGAAGTCACCGCTGAGGAAATCAACGCCGCCATGAAGAAAGCCACCGAGGACCCGGACTTCGCCAGGGCCCTGGAGTACTGTGAAGATCCTATCGTATCCACTGATATTGTCGGGAATCCGCACGGCTCGATCTTTGACTCGCAGATGACCCTGGCGCAAGGGAAGTTCGTCAAGGTGTTCTCGTGGTACGACAACGAGTGGGGATTCTCGAACCGCATGATCGACATGATGCTGATGATGTTCTAACCGCCGAAAGGACGGATCACTTATGGAAATGAACAAAATCACAGTTGCCGATATCAACTTCCGCAACCGCCGCGCGCTCGTGAGAGTGGACTTCAATGTCCCTCTCGACGAGAAACAGCACATTACCGATGATCGCCGGATTCGCGCCGCGTTGCCGACCATCAAGAAGATACTCGACGATGGCGGCATTGTGGTCGCCTGCTCGCACCTTGGTCGTCCCAAGGGCAAGCACGTACCGGAGATGTCGCTCAAACCGGTCGCCGACAGGTTGTCCGAGCTGCTGGGGCAGGAAGTTACTTTCGCCGAGGACTGTATCGGTCCCGAGGCCTCCAATGTCGTCGACAAACTCAAACCGGGCGAGATTGTCCTGCTGGAGAACCTCCGATTCCACGAGGAAGAGACCAAAAACGATAGCGACTTCGCAGCCAAGCTGGCCCGGCTGGGCGATGTGTATGTCAATGATGCCTTCGGCTCGGCACACCGTGCCCATGCCTCTACCGAGGGAGTCACCAAACACTTCGATCAGGCCGTCGCCGGATACCTGATGGAAAAGGAGCTCAAATATCTCGGCGAGGCCGTCGCCGATCCCAAACGACCGTTTGCCGCCATCCTCGGCGGCGCCAAGATCTCCGGCAAGATCGATGTCATCATCAACCTGCTCGACAAGGTCGACCTCCTGCTGATCGGAGGCGGCATGGTGTTCACGTTCGCCAAGGCGAGAGGATACACCGTCGGCGATTCGCTCGTCGAAGAAGAGCGAATCGATATGGCGCGTGAGATCATGGCCAAGGTGCAAAACTCGCGCGCCAAGCTGGTCTTCCCTGTCGATGCTGTCGTCGCCACTGACCTGAACTCCTCCCAAACGGAGGTGGTGGGGATCGACAACATCCCCAACGGCAAGATGGGCCTGGATATCGGCCCCAAGTCAATCGAGCTGTTCGGCCAGGAGCTCTCCATTGCCAAGACAATCGTGTGGAACGGCCCTATGGGCGTGTTCGAGCGCGAGGCCTTCGCTAAGGGTACATTCGAGCTGGCGAAACTGCTCGCGAAACTGACCGACCAGGGCGCCACCACCATCATCGGCGGCGGAGACTCGGCCTCGGCCGTGCAGAAGGCCGGTGTGGATGATAAACTCAGCCACATTTCTACCGGCGGCGGAGCCTCGCTGGAATTCCTCGAAGGCAAAGAGCTACCCGGCGTGGCCGCCCTGACCAACGCCTCCAGCGCAAAGGCGGTGTGAATATGCGCAAGACAATCATTGCCGGAAACTGGAAGATGAACAAGACCGCCGGCGAGGCCGAGACGCTCTTGCGTCAACTTCTCGATGGCAACTCCAAATCGGACAAGGCCGAACTGGTCGTCTGTCCGCCCTATACCGCACTCGAGACAGCCGGCAAAGTGCTCAAAGACAGCCACATAGCGCTGGGAGCCCAGGATATGTCCGAACACGAAAAGGGAGCCTATACCGGCGATATCTCCGCGCAGATGATCTTGACACTCGGGGCCACCTACGTTATATTGGGCCACTCTGAACGAAGGCAGTATCATGCTGAAACAGATCAGCTTGTGAACGCCAAAGTGAAGACGGCGCTGAACGCTGGCCTGACACCGATTATCTGTGTCGGCGAGACTCTGACGCAGCGCGAAAACGACGAGACTGAAAAGGTAGTGGCGGCACAGGTCGAAGGAACCCTGGCCGATCTGGCGGCTGATCAACTCAAGAAGGTGGTCATCGCCTACGAGCCGGTGTGGGCAATTGGGACCGGTAAGACGGCCACTCCCGATCAGGCTCAACAAGTGCATCAGTTTATTCGGGAGAAGGTGGCCCAACGGGACACCGAGGCTGCCGACCTTCTCCCGATTTTGTACGGTGGCTCCATGAAGCCAGGCAACGCTGCCGAACTGCTCGGTCAGAAGGATATCGACGGCGGACTGATTGGAGGCGCCTCGCTTGATGCCGGTAGCTTTATCGGAATATTGAACGCTGTACCATAGTAAGGAGCTTGAAGCTTGTTATTCACGATCTGGGTAGTTTTTCACGTTATTGTCTGTATCGCCCTGGTGCTGGTCGTGCTCATGCAATCCGCGAAAGGTGAAGGCCTTTCCGGCAGCATGTTCGGTGGCGCCGGCGGTATGGGTGGTGCTGTCTTCGGTGGCCGTGGTGCCGCCTCATTCTTGTCCAAAGCGACCACGGTGCTGGCCGTGGTATTCATGCTGAACTGTGGCGCGCTGGCATATATGTCGGCTCGTCCGACCGGCGCTGCGGGCACGATCGATATGGAGAATACGGATTCTCCGATCACCCGTCAGGCACAGGAAGAGCGCCAGCGTTTCCTGGAGCAGCAGCAGCGTCAGCAGGCTGACCAGGCCCCGGGTGCCGATACCACCATGCCCATTCAGATTACGCCGAGCGAGGCTGCGGACACTGCCGGTAATGCCGGTGGTGGCGGCAACTAAGGGTCCCCTCACCCGAATGCTCGTGTAATAGACATTGCGGAAGTGGTGGAATTGGTAGACACGCTATCTTGAGGGGGTAGTGGGGCGACCCGTGCGGGTTCAAATCCCGCCTTCCGCATAGACTTCAAAGCCCTTAAGTCACTCAGACTTAAGGGCTTCTTAACTACTCGATGCACTCCGCAAAAGGGCCGGCTCGCTACCCGTCACCAACCCTTCTTACGCATCAAATCAGACATCTTCTTCGAGACATCATCCTCAAATGACTGCAGCCGCTTCTGCTGAGCGTCGGAGAATTTGTCCACCAGCGTATCGATATCCGCCGGCTTCTCCACAAAATCCGTCGCCCCCTGCTTGATCGCCTCCACGCCCGCCGAAACCGACCCCTGACCCGTCAAGATAATGATCTGCAAAGAGGAATCATACGTCAGCATGTGCTTCATGGTCTCCAGGCCGTCCATCCCGGGCATTGCCAGATCGAGCAACACGGCATCGTAGTTACCCTCCTTAACCTTGGCAATCCCATCGGGACCGTTGTACACAGCATCCACCTCGATGTCACGATTGCGAAGCCTCTCTGCAACAACCCTGACGAACTCCTCTTCATCGTCAACAAACAGAATCCGTGCCTTTGACATCTATTGGTCCTTTCCGATACTCGCTCTGTTCAACTTCAAACACCGACAATCAAGTTGTCAGCCGTTTCGGCAACCAC
>CAZXRO010000259.1:0-4479 GCA_964642435.1 uncultured Ignavibacteriales bacterium | reverse complement strand
TTGGCAGGACCCCTTCGGGCTCCTGCCCTACATATTGGTATGTCGTGTTCCGATGTGGTGTAGGGAAGGATGCCAACGGCATCCTGCCATTCACAATGATTCAGCCAGCCTGTTATTGGCAGGACCCCTTCGGGCTCCTGCCCTACATATTGGTATGTCGTGTTCCGATGCGCTGTAGCGAAGTATGCCAACGGCATCCTGCCATTGCAGATGTGATTGACACAGAAGACCTCTGATATGTAAATGCCGTTATGTCGAAACTGATTCGCTACTATGATGCTGGACAGGTCTATTTCGTGACATCTGTGACGCACCGACGGAGGCCGATTCTTGTGGAGCATGCTGATCTGATTCACAAGTCGATCGCACGATGCAAACAACGCATTCCATTTAAGGTCATCGCCTGGACCATTCTCCCTGATCACCTTCACATGGTACTGGATCCTGGAGAGGAAGATCTGTCTGATATCATGCATCGCTTCAAGCTTTCGTTCTCGAACCTGTATCGTCATCGCAAGAACCTGCGGCGCTCTGTGGTCTGGCAAAGGAGGTTTTGGGATCACGTCATAAGGGATGAAGCCGACTTCAATCGTCACGTTGACTACATTCACTTCAACGCCGTTAAGCACGGGTACTCCGCGTCTCCATCGGAGTGGCCACATTCGTCCTATCGCAAGTACGTCAATTCCGACCCATGCGATGAAGAATGGGCGATGCAAGAAGATCTGGACGATAACATGTCGTTCGGCGAGTAGCCTCGAGTGGCAGGACCCCTTCGGGCTCCTTCCCTACGGTGGTCTCGGCCGATTCCGGGTTGGTTGTAGGGAAGGATGCCAACGGCATCCTGCCATCTTCATGCGCCAAGTAGTACGTCAATGGCAGGACCCTAAGGGCTCCTGCCCTGCACATTGGTGTGACGTGTTTCGATGTGCTGTAGCGAAGGATGGCAACGGCATCCTGCCACCGCGACCCCCCAAAAAAACAAAAGCGGAAGGGGTGGGAATCGAACCCACCGGGGACAGTACGACTGCCCCCCGCACGGCTTTGAAGGCCGGGACCGCCACCAGACGGCATCCGCTTCCGACGCGAGTATACTACATCACAGCCCAACTGGCAATCCCCGCTCGCAGAATCATCGGCATCTAACACGCGGAATGTTACGATCAATACGGCAGCCTCGATAGCCAACAGATGACGGGCCGCAACGGCCCCCCAGCAATTATGATTGACTAACACGCCCTCTGTGCCCAACCTTACGCCGTGGCAGAATTACGTTTAGATTCACCCCTGCAGTACGTCAAGGGCGTCGGGCCGCGCAAGGCCGCCGTGCTCGCCGAGCACGAACTGGTCACCGTGCGGGACCTGCTGTACTACTTCCCGCGACAGTACCTCGACCGCACCAGTATCACGCCGATCGGTGAGGTCAAGCCGGACCGGATTGTTACGGTCATCGGGCAGGTCAAAGCGCACGGTGTGCTCATGGGACGGCGTCGTCGCTATGAGGCCATCCTCCAGGACGATACCGGGGCGATCAGCCTGCTCTGGTTCGGCGGGCTCAAGTACTGGGAGAAGCTCTTCAAGAAGGGCCAGGTCTACGCCGCCACCGGTATCGTGGGCTACTTCCAGGGCTACCAGATCGTCCATCCGGAACTGGAGCGGCTCGAGGACGAGTCGGACAAACTCGTCCATGCCGGGCGCATCATCCCGGTTTATCCGCAAACGGCGGCGCTGTCCAAGGTCGGCCTTAACAGCCGCGGACTGCGCAAGGTCACGACATTCGTCGTCGAGAATCTGGCCGACCGTGTCGCGGATCCTGTCCCCGAACCGGAGCGCACCAAAGCCGGGCTGGGGCATCTCCACGATGCGCTGGTGCACATCCATTATCCCGAAGCGCGCGAGGATATCGAACACGCCCGACGGCGCCTGGCCTACGATGAGCTGCTGGCCTACCAGTTTGTGGTGGTGCAGAGCAAGTCCGAGCGAGAACAGATCACCAAGGCGCACACATACGATACCCCCGGCGACCGGCTGCAGCAGCTCCGTGAGGGGCTGCCATTCACGCTGACCGAGGCACAATCGAGAACAGTCGAGGAGATTATCTCCGACCTCAAGCAGGAGCGCCCCATGAACCGCCTGCTGCAGGGGGATGTCGGCTGTGGCAAGACCGTGGTTGCCGTGCTGGCGGCAGCGTTCGTGGCCGAGAACGGCATGCAGACAGCCTTCATGGCCCCGACAGAAATTCTCGCGGAGCAGCACTTCCGTAACTGGGAAGCACCGCTGGCACGGGTGGGGATTCGCGCAGGGTTGGTCACCTCATCGTTGACCGCAGCAAGAAAACGGAAGGTTGCCGAGGCGTGTGCCGCAGGGGAGATAGACTTGCTGTTCGGTACCCATGCCCTGGTGTACGACTATGTGCAGTTTGCGAGGCTGGGGCTGGTGATTATCGATGAGCAGCATCGGTTCGGGGTCCGACAGCGGAGTGGCCTGCATGCCAAGGGTGAGAACCCTGATCTGCTGGTGATGACGGCGACGCCCATCCCGCGCACGCTGGCGCTCACGTTGTATGGTGATCTGGAGATCTCGACAATCGAATCCCTGCCGCCGGGACGCCAACCGGTGCGTACAGTGTGGCGAGCGGCCGAGGTGCGTGACAAGGTTTACCAGTGGGTGCGCGACGAGGTCGGCAAGGGCGGGCAGGCGTATATCGTGTTCCCCTTGATCGAGAAATCGGAACGTTCCGAGTTGCTGAGTGTCGAGGATGCCTTCAAGGAAGTAACCGCCGGAGTGTTCGTCGGTATGAAAGTGGGGATGGTGCACGGGCGTGTGAAGACAGCCGAGCGCGATGAGTTGCTGGCACAGTTCCGCGATGGCGAACTATCGGTGCTCATGGCTACCACCGTGATCGAGGTCGGGCTGGACAACCCCAACGCTACCCTCATGGTGATCGAGCATGCCGAGCGGTTCGGCCTGGCGCAGTTACACCAGCTCAGGGGGCGGATCGGACGCGGGGAAAAGCAGTCGACGCTGGTGGCCCTGGCCCACCCGCCTGTCAGTGAGATCGCGCACAGACGCCTGGAGTATTTCACCTCGACCACCGATGGCTTCAAGATCGCCGAGGCCGACCTGGAGCTTCGCGGCCCGGGTGAGTTGTACGGGCTGCGGCAGTCCGGTATACCGGAGTTCCGCGTCACCAGGCTCGGGGCCGACCGCGACCTGATTGCTGCCTCGCGCGAGCTGCTGCTGCGCCTGTTCGAACCGGACAACAAGCTTGACGGGGAGTACAGTCGTTTGTATACCTTTCTTTCCAGGAAGACAGCTGATCGTCCCAGCGAGACGCGGGGCGGTTAAGGTGTGACCGAGCAATTCACGGAGAAACAGTCATGGCTGATAGTCCGCAAAACATGCATCCGCAGCTGGCGCAGTTGCTGTTGTCGCTCCAGATGGGCGCCATGCAACAGATGGGCAAGATTGCCTCACCGCTCACCGGCAAGGTGGAACGCGACCTGATGATGGCACGGGCCAGCATCGATATGCTGGAGATGCTCCAGACGAAAATGAAGGGGAATCTGACGGCTGAGGAAGAGAAGTTCCTCGGGCATGTGCTGTATGAGCTTCGCATGAACTATGTCGATGAGGCGAAGAAGCCGGCTGAAAAGCCCGAACCGGAGACCGAGAAGGAGTCCGATAAGACACCGGGCGAGTCGGCACAATCGCAGGATAAGGACCGGCCCGAAAGCGACACATAGCACAGAGAGGCAGGGCGCGCCGGACAGCACGACCAGATTTGCCGGCGAAATGCGGCGCCTGATACGTATAACCATTGGCTGCCGATACACTTGCCGATTGCTTCCTGACTCGATTTTCTTTGTTTTTGCCCCGTCTGACGGCGTATATTGCGTGTAGAACTAATGACAGATAACCACCGTTCGAAAGCCACCGTGTCGGGAGATTCGCTTATTACTGCCCTTGGGTCCCGCCTTGAGAAGGACAAGCCGCTTGCTCCGTTCACCAGCTACAATACCGGCGGACCGGCGCGCTATTTTGTTCGTGCCGAGAGCGCCGAGGATGTCGCTGCGGCCGTGAGCGCAGCTAACGAAGATGGTGTCCAGTGGGTGGCGATCGGCGGCGGCTCGAATCTACTGGTGGCCGATGCCGGTTTCGACGGGCTGGTGATCCATGTGGGAGTCAAAGGCCTTCATGTGGAAGACGAGACAACCGTCCGGGCCGGGGCCGGGGAGAGCCTGCAGGCGCTGGTCGATTTTGCGACCGATAACAGCCTGGGCGGCATGGAGTTCGCCGCCGGGATATGGGGTACGGTGGGCGGCGCCATTTATGGCAACGCCGGCGCCTATGGTGGCGACATGGCCGGAGTGCTTGACAAGATCAGCCTGGTGGATACCAGTGGGAATATCAGACAGGAAAAGGCTGATTACTGCCGGTTCGGATATCGCGATTCGTACTTGAAGAAAACCGGCGAAA
>CAZXRO010000258.1:0-4505 GCA_964642435.1 uncultured Ignavibacteriales bacterium | reverse complement strand
ATCATCATCGGCCGGAGTCGTCATGTTGATATTCACGCCATGAGCGGCTTCCAGCGAGAAGTTGTCGCCGAAGAAGACTTCCGCAACCAGGTGCACAGTAATCAACACTTGCGACTTCGGATCGTAGTAGTCCTCGTCGAACATGCCGAACAGGACACCAGGGCGAACCATGAAGTTGGCACGGTCAGTCGGATACACGATGTACGGCACACCGGCCTCGAACCAGAAACTGGTCGCGCTGGTCATCTCACCGTCCGCGTCAACAAATCCGTCCTGAGACTGGAAACCGATACCACCATCGATACCAATTTTCTCGTTGACCCAGTAACGAATGCCAACCGGGGCCTCGCTGTTGTAGTAACCCAGACCAAAGCGACCGGTCAGGTCTTTGGCATTACTGGTCACGGCAAACACCATCACCAGAACGGCAGTGAGAAGCAGTAGCTTTTTGAACATGTGAAAACCTCCTTGATAGATTAATCCATTGTTGATCCACTTGAGGACCAACCGTCAGTTCCTTCGGTTTAGTCGCCCCAAAAAACCCCTATGGTACAATAGATGCAAGTTTTTTTTCCTAAAAATCGAGCTTTGTTCAACATATTTCACAAACCTAAGCACATAACATAAACCACTACAAAACAACAACATACAACAACACAAACAGCCTCACGCATAGCCGTACACCACAAATTGCCACATGGCAGCCATGTATTAAACGGCGCGTTTCTTGTCCTTTTTCAACCGGTTGCCGGGTGCAAATGCACCCCCGCCGCCTCCAACAGAAACGGCCACACCCCTATTAGGTGTGGCCGCAGGCCTTTGTTCCCGCATTCGGCGAGAACCACAACATTTCACAATCCTACCGCGTCTGCAGCAGATCCTCCGGTGCCATCGTCTGCACCTGGATCCCCTTCATCGCCGCTCCGAGACCCCGCGAGGCCTCCGCGATCGCGGCGAAATCCTCATAATTGGTCACTGCCGTCACGATCGCCTTACCGCGCTTGACCGGATCGGACGACTTGAAGATGCCCGACCCCACAAACACCGCCTCGGCGCCAAGCAGCATACACAAGGCCGCATCGGCTGGCGTCGCTACCCCACCGGCAGCGAAGTTTGGTACCGGCAGCTTGCCGTGCTCATGTACATATCGAACCAGCTCCACCGGCACCCGAAGGTCCTTCGCCACGCCGTACAACTCGTCCTCGCGCATCGCCGTCAACGCCCGCATGGCACCATTGACCTCGCGAAGGTGCTTCACCGCCTCGGAGACATCGCCGGTGCCCGCTTCACCCTTCGTACGAATCATCGCCGCACCCTCGGAAATCCGACGCAGCGCCTCGCCCAGGTTACGACACCCGCACACAAACGGTACCTTGAACGACCACTTGTCCACATGATACATGTTATCCGCCGGCGTAAGCACCTCGGACTCATCAATGAAGTCGACCTCCAATGACTCCAGCACGCGCGCCTCGGCAAAATGACCAATCCGGCACTTGGCCATCACGGGAATCGTCACCGCGCGCTTGATGTCTTCGATAACATCAGGGTCCGCCATGCGCGCCACACCGCCCTCGGCACGGATATCCGAAGGTACCCGCTCGAGCGCCATGACCGCTGCGGCCCCGGATTCCTCGGCGATCTTTGCCTGTTCCGGGTTGACCACATCCATGATCACCCCGCCCTTGAGCATCTCGGCCAGGCCGACTTTTACCTTATGCTCTTTCTCGTTGAATTTCTCTATCACGACCGCGTCTCCTAAAAAGATCTGTTTCTCTATTCCTTAAACACGCCACCGGTGCTGCCTGTTCTCTGCGGCTGGACGGTTTCAGCGGCCGGCGGCCCGCTTTGGTGCTCCGGGCCAAACTCCGGTCAAAACCCTAATATAACAACCAGCGCCCCAGCCGCACAAGGCTTGCGACCGTCAAGAACACAAAAAGGCCCCGACTGTCTGCCGGGGCCTGCTATCAAACTGGGAGATCGCGACCCTAAATCTGGACCGAACCACGGTTCTTGCGAACCTTGTACTTGCCAAAATGCTGTTTCTGCAAAGTCCGACGAAACGCCTTCTCCTGCGTTATCCAGAAATTGCGCATCGTGCAGTCATCAAAACGCTCGCAACGACAGGTTTCGCTCTCGGTACATAAGTTCAGGTGAATCGGCCCGTCAATAGCCTCTATGACATCCAAAAACGTGACATCCTTGGCCGGCCGCGCCAGCCGATATCCGCCCTTGACACCCTGGTAGGCCACCAAAATGCCGCTCCGGGTAAGATCCTTCAGAATCTTCGCCAGAAACTCGCGGGGAACCGACTCCGCCTCGGCTACGGCACTAATCGATCCCAGCTTGTCCTTGGGAAGGTTAGAGAAATGACGAATCGCCCGAAGGGCATAATCTGATTTCCTTGATAGTCTCATGCAAAAAATTCCTCTTGTGTCTCTATTCTTCGTTCACATCATCGGGAAACACAGAGCCGGATTGTCTACTTCTGCTTCCACGTTCACAGATTATACGAAAAAAGATATGATTAGTCCATAAATTTCTGAACCTCTGACTGAAAAATTATCCATTTGGTCCATGAATGCCACGTTTGGTCCTCACCTGCTGCAACGCAACCTCACCCAAATCGTTCCCCGAAGTCCCCGGGGTCAAACATCCCCCCGTCCCTGCCGCGTACGTTATAGGTATACCAGGCATACCCGGCACCGCCCCCGCGGGGAACCGCCCCGCCATGTATGCGTTATAGCTGGTGTCCGCCGTAACATGTATAACACCGGTCTATTATAGCAGACCGGCCGATATAGAGGAGTCCGCCATGTCCGATACCCGCAAGACGACCGAAACTACCGAACACGTTCTGGCCATCACCCCTGAGGCTATTGTCGAAATCAAGCGCCTCATGGAACTCGAACCCGAGCATAAACTCTACCTGCGCGTCGGCGTCGCCGCCGGCGGCTGCTCCGGCATGTCCTACAGCATGGCCTTTGATACCAACAAGAAAGACACTGATATCGAGCTCGATTACGATGGTATCGCGGTCGTTATCGATGCCCAGGCCGCACCGTATCTTGCCGGCAGTACCCTTGAATACAAAGGCGGCCTGCTCGGTGGCGGGTTCAACTTCACCAACCCCAATGCCCGCCGCTCGTGCGGCTGTGGGTCCTCGTTTACCTGCTGATTCCACCGGTGTGCCAGCATGAGCCAGCACGTTATCGCCCCCGAACAATTCCTCAGCCAGGGAGTCTTCCGCCAGGATGACTTCCTGGCCGGCCTTGAACGGCACGACTTCGCCCGTTATCAGGGCGCTCAGGTCCTGATCCGAGGCTGTACCTCGACCATCATCCCCCCCTGGGCGCTGATGACACTCACCGCCAAACTGGTCCCAATAGTTAAAACCATCCGTTTTGGCAACGAACACGATCACGTCGTCATCTACAGGAATTCCGACAATCACCCCGCAAAATAGTGGACAAGGCTACCACCATGACATTAATTGGCGCTGCAAAGACCAACGATCAAGCAACCCAAAACGACCGCAAGGACATGCCCAAAGTACGGTTTCTGCCTCTCGATGTTGAAGTCGAAGTCCCCGAGGGGACCATTCTTCTCGATGCGGCGCTCGATAACAATATCAAAATCAACCACAACTGCGGCGGCAACTGCGCCTGCTCCACCTGTCATGTCCATATTGAACAGGGTTACGATACCCTCGGCGACATGTCCGAGGACGAACAGGATATGCTCGATGAAGCCGAGGACGTCTCCCCGGTCTCACGCCTGGCCTGCCAGTGCAAGGTCACTCAGGATCTCGTTGTCAGAATCCCCGAGACCGAATTCGATGATCTCGATCTGGATGACCTCTAAGAAGAACCCCCCTTCGTCAGGTGATCTTCAGATCAATCCCCCGTGCCAGCAACTGATCGATAAACAGACTGCTGTCCACAACTAACTCCTGTGGCTTGCATCCCCGTTCTGTAATATGCCCCGCGGTGATCATCCACAATACTATCGAGGCCGGAAAGGCCGTCATCCGCATCATGGCCGTCAAGTCTTTGGCTGATTGCTGACGATCCACCAACTGGTAGACCACAGTGTGATCCGTTCCCCCCAGCTTCCCCTGAGCTGTCACCCTGAGCAGCACCATATCCAGATCGCCATACGACAAGTTGTCCTCCAATACCCGCTTGAAAACTGACCGCGGCGAGACTTCGACACCCTCCACAACCAGCGTCTCGCGCGAGGCCAACCCGATCTGCAACATCGGTCGGATCATCTCACAATGCCCCGGATAGCGAATCGTCTTGTAGTCCAGAAAATCGATATCCCCCTCGTAACTGTCCGGAAGCGTAGAGGTCCCACCCGAGGTATAAAATGCCTCCAGCCGCCCAACCGACTCAAACTCCAGCGCCTCAACCTGTGACATCGGCTCCACAATCTTCTTGCGTCCCCCCTCCAAGATCACGCAGGGCTCCCAGTACTCATTAATCAACCCCTCGGCCGAGAAC
>CAZXRO010000257.1:0-4512 GCA_964642435.1 uncultured Ignavibacteriales bacterium | reverse complement strand
AGAATTTTAAATGTAAATTCTTGGGGAAAAAAAATTCTGATCAATCAGCCATTTCCGTCTACATAGATAAATATAATCCATCTTAGACAGCCTGAACCATCTACTGCAAGGAGACCGAAGCTATGGCAGATCGTCCTGCGAAACCCGAGGGCATGTCCTGGTTGACGCCCATGATAACTGTCAGGGATGTGCGCAAGTCCCTAAATTTCTACGCCGAGGCATTCGGCTTTGAAAAAACGTTGGAGATCCCCGGCGAAGACGGCAACCCCATGCATGCTGAAATGAGATACCGGGGTCAGTCCATGATGTTCGGCCCGGAGTGGCCCGAGTCCACTTCAAAGGCTCCCGCCAATGCGGCCGGCACAACCACTGATCTATACCTCTATACCGATGATGTCGAGGCCGCATTCAAACGAGCCACCCAGGCCGGGGCAAAAGTGCTCATGGAACCAAAGGACCAGTTCTGGGGCGACCGTGCCTTCCTGGTACAGTGTCCCGAGGGTCACAAGTGGATGTTTGCCCAGAATGTAGCTGACTTCGATCCCAATAATGTGCCCACGTAGCACCTTCAACAATCCACTACGATTATTTTTCTGCGTCGGCGGTACTCTCACGTGCCGCCGTCGCCGCTTTGTGGGGTGTTCCACTGCGAACTTGCGGTCGCAATCTTATGTTGAAATCATGGAAGCTCGGATTATCATTGGCATAAGAGCTCGCATGACAAGAAGGAGACGATAATGCCCAAAGCACATCCCGGATCAACGGTTGCCGTCCTCGGCGCCTCTCCGAAAGAAGATCGCTATTCCTTTAAGGCTGTTCGGATGCTCAAGGAAAGCGGCCACACCCCCATTCCTGTTCATCCCAAGGGGCATACCGTTGACAATGTCCCCGGTGTGTCCTCGCTGGATGCTATCGAGCAAGCGATCGATACTCTTACTGTCTATGTCAATGAGAAGATATCCTCGGCTGAGTTCGACAGGATCCTGAAACTCCGCCCCCGGCGAGTCATCTTCAACCCGGGTGCCGAGAATCCTGATCTGGCCCAGAAGCTGCGCGATGAGGGGATAGAAGTTGTCGAGGCGTGCACCCTGGTTATGCTGCGTACCGACCAGTTCTGATCGGCCGCAACTCGCTCAGTCTCCCCGGGGACCACTCTCGACAGCAGACCGCACGATATCCGCATAGCGCTTGGCCAGCGCCTCAGATGAGTATGTGTTTCGCGCATAGTCATGGCCGGCTTTGGCCAGTCGGCTGCGGAGCGCGTCATTCTGAAGTATCCGACAGATGGCTCGTCCCAGGGCTGTCTGGTCGTCCGGCGGCACCAGAAGACCAGTCTTCTCGTGCTTGACAATGTCCACAATTCCCCCCGAACGGGTACCGATTACCGCCGTTCCGCAGAGCATCGCCTCCGAAAGCGCCAGACCGAAACCCTCATTGACGGAATTCAAGACCACGACCGAGGCGCTATTATAAACTTCGCGGAGCTTCTCCTGAGCTACCGGGGGGTGCATCGATATCGAGCCGGAAAGGCTCATCTCCTGGACCAACTCCGTTATGTTGTCCTGAAGCGGCCCTGCGCCATACAGGGCCAGGTGAGCATCTTTCAAGGTGTCGACCACATGGGCAAACGCCCGGACCAACTGATCCACTCGCTTCTGAGCCGTATACCTGGTGACGGCCACGACCAGGAAGGGTTGGCGAGTCACTGACTTGTCGCGGTAAAAGACCTCCTCATTGTGGGGCAGGGGGAGAGTCTCGGCCACCGATACCAGCCGCGGGTCGATAGCCAGGATTTGCTCGCGAAGGTAACTGGAGACAAAGGTCCAGCGAGCCAGCCGCCGTCCCAGGTCACCGAAATACCGATACGACAACCCACCGAACTTGCTCACCAGTCGGATATCGGTGCCGTGCGATGACAACACCATCGGTATGGCCACCTTCCGGGATAGCTGCTTCATGACAATCCCGGCCGGCATCAGCCAGTGCCCGGCAATGACATCCGGTGGTCGCTCCGCTATCAGTTTCAGGGCATCCTGGCGAAACCGCTTGAGAAAATGGCGAAGCTTGAACATCCCGCCCAGCGACAAGAGCGCTCGCTGCATTGTCCCGCCATAGGCCAGGGTCTCATCCTTCTCCCTGGATGCGTAGCGGAAGCGATGGATAATCAACCCATCGCGCTCCTCGTACTCGGGCACATCGGGGTAGTGGGGAGCGATAATAGTCGAGTGTACACCCTGCGCTACAAGGCGTCGTGACAGCAAATCAATAAACACGCCGGCGTAGTCGCCACGGTAGCGGGGAAAATTGTGTGTCAGGCACAGCAAGCGTACTGGATCATCCATGATTCCCTAACTTAGATAAAGAAGCCGCCGCGTGAAATACATTTTTTGTGATCCACTCATGTGTTATATAACCCACAACAACTATGTCCACACCGCCAGCACATATCGATTTCCTTGAGGAACTGGATTTCTCGCAGATTCTTACCAATCCCATTCTGGACATTGCCGCAAGAGTCTGGGAGGAGGATCGCTATGAGGCCTTCAAGGTATGTTACCGCTCCATGCGCATCGTCGATGACATCGTCGACAACCTCAAGACCCGGTCCGTGGCTGAGGGGGTTGCACAGGCCCCAGCCGTCCGCGAGATGATCAACAACTGGGTGGAAGATCTCCGCCAGGGTACGCGCCAGGACCCTTTCTATGCAGAGTTGATTGATACTATCGAGCGATTCAAGCTCCCGCTGTGGCCGTGGGAACGCTTGGCACGAGCCATGATCTACGATCTGTACCACGACGGTTTCCCCAGCTTCATCGGTTTCCTGCGGTATACCGAGGGTGCCGCTATCGCGCCGGCCGCGGTCTTCATGCACCTGTGTGGCGTCAGTCGGTCCAATCACGGACTGTATCACCCCCCGGCTTTCGACATCCGCGAGGCTGCCCGACCACTGGCTGTCTTCTCCTATCTCGTCCACATCATGCGCGACTTCCAGAAAGATCGCCACGAGGGACTTAACTACTTCGCAGACAGTATCTTGTCTCTGCACCAGGTTACCTCGCACGATCTCGATCAATCAGCCGAGTCCGGATATCCCACAGAACCGGTCAGGGCGCTGCTGACCACCTACAGCCAAATCGCCGAGTATTACCGGCGGAAAGCCCGAAGTGTCATGGCTTCGGTCAAGCCTCTCCTTGAGGATCGATATCAGCTTAGCTGGGAGCTTATCTATGACCTCTATGATCAGATATATCAACGAGTTAACCTGGATTCTCCAAAGTTCAATCTGGCCAGCATCCAGCCCCCGCAGGACCAGATCCAGGACCGTATCCGAAAGACCATATCGGATTTCCGACCTGCTAAGTAAAAACTTCCAGGGAAGAACTCCGCGTCACATTGGTATCAAGAGAAACGGCAATCCGCTTTCCGAATTCGATGATTACACGGTGTATAAGATGTAGTGAGGATTCTATGAAACGTATTGGTTTAACAGCTCTCTTTGTGGCTCTGACTGTGATTGCAGGCTCGGCCACCCTGGCCGCAGATGAGTTGGCGGTCACTGTCTATAACTCTAATCTGGGAGTTGTCAGCGAGACCCGAACCATGGACTTCGAGAATGGTATCAACCGTATCGCTTTCCGCGATGTTCCCTCGCAGATCGATGCCGCCTCGGTGCGCTTCCAACTCGCCGACAACGCCTCCGATGTCACCATTCTTGAGCAGAACTACGCCTACGATCTGGTGAACCCGGAGGAACTCTATCGCAAGTACATTGACCGTGAGATCGAACTGATCGACAAGGAAGGTCGCTTGTTCTCAGGGAACCTGCTCGCCTACAACTCAGGTACCGTGACCCTGCAGAATGCTAACGGTCAGGTGAAGGTCATTCGCATGGAGAACATCACCGAGGTCAACTTCCCGAAACTCCCCGAGGGTCTTATCACCCAACCAACTCTGTTCTGGCTGTATCAGGCGGCGTCGGGGGGAGAGCGCAAAGCCAACGTCACCTACCAGACATCGGGCATGAACTGGCAGGCGGAGTATGTTGGAGTTCTCAACGACAAGGAAACAAACCTGAATCTGTCAGGTTGGGCATCCATCACGAACAACTCCGGAAAGACCTACAACGATGCCAGGCTCAAGCTCATCGCTGGCGATATTCATCGCGCTCAGGATTCGCGCGTTCCGCGTGGTATGCAAAAGACACTCGCTGCCGAGGCTGATATGGCCGGCGCCGGTTTCGAACAGAAAGAATTCTTCGAGTATCATCTGTACACCTTACCGCGAAAGGCCACCGTGGCCAACCGCGAACAAAAGCAGATTTCTCTGTTTGAACCAGCTGCAACCGGTGTCGAGAAGGAGTACCTTTATCGGCCCGACCGCAACCCCAATGATGTCGAGGTGACGGTCAAGTTTACCAACTCCGAAAATGACGGTCTGGGGATTCCACTGCCCGCCGGTCGCGTTCGGTTGTTCAAGGCCGACAGCGATGGCTCGGTCATACTGCTGGGCGAA
>CAZXRO010000256.1:0-4533 GCA_964642435.1 uncultured Ignavibacteriales bacterium | reverse complement strand
GGTCATCAAGACCGCCGACTGGATCATCGACCTTGGCCCCGAAGGCGGCGACGCCGGAGGTCAGATCATCGCCAGCGGTACGCCCGAACAGGTCGCCGATTTCCCCGCCAGCTACACCGGTCAGTACCTCAGGGAAGTGCTCGCTATCGAATCGGTCGCCGTCAAATAGCAATATCCGCCACAAAGCTACTAACTACGCAATAATACGTCACCATGCCGGAACTTCCCGAAGTAGAGACTGTCGCCAGAGGCCTGAGAGACACTATTCTCGGTCAAACTATCGCAAAGGTAACCGACCGCGCGCCGGCTACCAGCGTCGCCATCAGCCCCTCATTGAGGGCCGGCAGTCTCAACAGAGCACTCAAGGGACGCCGGATAGACTCAATTGATCGCCGCGGCAAGAACATCCTTATTAATATGTCAGGCAACGTCACGCTCTGGGTCCACCTGAAAATGACAGGCCACATGTTCTGGCTGCCAAGAAGCACCCCGGTCGGCAAACATGACCTGGCGCTGTTTGACTTTGAAGCCTCTCTCACCGACCCTCACGGCTACCACCTCCGTTTCAACGACTATCGCCGTTTCGGACGGCTGCGCATCTACCCCACCGACGAGCTGTTCACTCATCCCGCCCTGGCTGAGCTCGGCCCGGAGCCGCTGACCATCAGCCGCGCGGACTTCGTCGACCTCTGCCGACGAAGCCATCGGATGATCAAACCCGCCCTGCTGGACCAATCCTTCATCGCCGGGCTTGGGAATATCTATGCCGATGAGGCCCTGTACTACTCGCGGCTCCACCCCCGCAGGCTGACCGACAGTGCCTCGCCCCGGAAACTGGGTGAGCTGCATGCCCATATCCAGTGGCTGCTTCGGCGCTCGATTGAGCTTATGGGGACCTCGGTCGATTCCTACAGCGGCGTCAACGGCCAGACGGGACAGTTTCAGGCGTACCTCAAGGCATACAACAACGAGGGACAGCCCTGCGAACGCTGCTCCCATGTGATTGTCCGCGAGAAGATTGGCAGCCGCTCGGCCCACTATTGCCCTCGCTGCCAACAGAAGCCCCGTATTCATTCTATCCGATGATCAGCTAAGCGCCACCCTGCGAGATATCCAACACACACAGCATTAGAAAAGCCCGCTGATTTCTCAGCGGGCTTTCTATTCTCAACCGATCCGAAGATCGGTAGATATTACGTCAATGACGTTACAACGTCTTAGCGACGCGGGGCCTCACCGCCGTTGAACAGGAAGGAGGCAAAGAAGGTCACATCAGCAACGTTAACATCGCCACTGGCATTCACGTCAGCAGTCGCCACGACACGAGGCTCGGCACCACCATTGAACAGGTAGCCGATCATCATGGTCATGTCGTTGATGTTAATCTCACCGTCGACGTTCAAGTCACCAGAGGAGTGACCGTAGTAAACCAGGTCTTCCTGAAGAGTGAACGGGGAGGTACTGAAGTACTGACCGTTCACAGTGTAGTTCAGGTTGTTCAGATCCCAAAGCAGGCCATAGCCGAGGACAAAGTCATCCATCGCGAAGCCAAGCTTCATGACCGGACCTTGGAAGTCTTCCCACTCAGGGACAATCTCACTGGTATTGGCAGTCAGACCATTCAGCGTCACGGTAGCCGGATCGACCTGTGTCGGGTCAATGGTGCCACCGAGAATCACATGAATGTCCATCGGCTCAACCAGGTAGGCCATACCGACGTGGACAGAGGCAGGATCAAGAACCATGGTCTCAGAAGCCTCGGCGACCTCGATACCATAATCCTCAACCTCACCGTAGGAAGCAGAACCACAAGGCTCCGGAGTCACGCTGTAAGTCAGGCGAACACGCATGGTGGTCGTGCCGATCGCAGCATCCTCAGGAACGGTAACCGTGGCATTGTAGGGACCAAGACCCGAGCCAAGGAACACTTCCTCGGTCAGCGGATCAAAGACATAATCCTGGTTCCAGTCAACCCACAGCGCACCCTGGTCAGAAGACCAGGCACCGCCGACGACCAGCGTGACCGGATAGGTTCCGCCCGGCTCGACAACGGCAACATGGGTATCAGTGTAGTCAGCGTAACCATCCCAGCTGGTCACATTGTCAATCTGGGAACCAAAGATGAACTGCTCAATGTACTCATCGAATACAGTGGCACCGGCGTCACAGTAGGACGGACCGGAAGGTACACCGTCGAGAGTCAGCGTGTAGGCCGGATCATCGGCACAGTTCAGAATGTCAGTGAAGTCCGGAGCCATGAAGACCATCCAGTCACCCGGAGGCAACGTGACAGTGATGCTCGCGGCCGGATCCTCACACGGCTCGGTGATCAGGTACGGAGCCAGGTAACCGCTCAGGTCGGCGCAGTCGCCGGAACCCGGATTCGTGGCATACTCCAGGAAGCCCCAGAGAGCGTCGAATTCGGTCTCAGCAGTAACCGTAACCTCATACCAGTCATCCAGCGTGAACAAGTACCAGTCGGTGTCACGGGTGGAACCATCGTACCACACCGTACCACACTTGGTGTCACCCAGGGAGATGGCTTCGAAAGCCGGAGTAGCCATGTTGCAGCCGCCATTCAGGTCGGAACCACACGGCTCGTCTTCCGGAATACCACCGCTCGGACACTCGACCACACACTCTTGACCCTCAACAATCGAAAGGTCGAAAGCCGGGATGCAGTCAGGTGACGGCCAGCTGTCGACGATCATATAGTATGTGCCCGGAGCCAGATTGATCGGATCCGAGGTATAGGCAGTACCACCGGTGTTGCGCATGTAGTATACACAAGTGCCCGCCGGCGGCACGCACTCGGTGCGGATTTCAATATAGGTCCAGGTGGTGCCCTGCGGATCCAGCGTCATCTCGATCGTGGTCGGAGCCGTCACGGTAACTTCGTAAACGACATCCTCGCCACCACCGTAACCGTAGGTGTAGCACATATCAGCCGCACCGTAGTCGTCTACACGACCGCAGGTGTACTGATCGTCATCCAGATACGGCAGATCGCCGGGGATCTCGACCTTCAACGGGTCGCTGCAGTTGTCACCAGGACTCGCATCCGGGGCCTCCTCGATCGTCAGATCGAAGTCCGGAATGCAGTCAGGAGCCGGCCACGTGTCTACCATGATGTAGTAGGTGCCGGCAGCCAGATCGGCCTGGAAGAAGTACGGAGCGCTGCCGCTCTGAGTCGCATACTGAATGCAGGTGGCGCTGGCGCAGGCATCACTCAGGGAGAAACCAGTGTAAGTGGTCCCCTTCGGATCCAGCGTGAAGCGCAGGTTGGCAGCCTCAGTCAGGGTGAACTCGTAGAAAATGTCCTCACCACCATCGTACAGACCCAGGCAGGTCTCGGTCTCGACATTAACAAAACCACAGGTGGTCTGGCTGGCCAGAGTGTACGGAAGATCGCCAAGACCAATGCTAAACGGAATCGGGTCGGAGCAGCTTGCACCCTGCGGAAGCGGGGCGGACTCGGTCACGTTCATCTCAAACGTGAACGGCTGCGTGCCCTTATCCTGTGACACATACACCGGGAAGTAATACGTACCGGCCGGCATACGATCCCAGTTCATGACCGGGTTGGTGTCGCCACCAGGACAGGTGATGAACTCATTGTTGTCGGCGATAATGTAGTTCTCGCAGACAACCGGATCGTCATACAGAACAATACCAACACTGTAGATCTCAGGGGAGGTACCACAGTAAGAAACGGTAATATCGTTCTCACCATACGGAGCCTCGAAGACGTACCAAATGGCTTCCCAATCCAGCACGCCCGGGCAGTCGATCGTGGCGCCTTCGGTGGAGCCGGTGATCTGAGCCGGGAACGTGGTGATGGCTTCAGCATTGGTCCACTCATCGTTCGCAGGAGCGGTCGGGCACGGATCGTCAGTGCAATTCAGGCCCTCGAACCAGCTGTAACCACCGAGATCGGCGCATTCAGCTTCGGTCACGCCATCAGCACAGTCCGGAGCAGTCGGGTCGCCATAACAGCAACGACCAACCGGCGGAGCGGCATCATTGATACTGAAAGCGTCAACGCCAAATTCCGCACCGTCAAGACCATAATACTGAATACCGAACTTGACACTGCTCTCACCAAGGTATGGGGCCAGATCAATAGTGACCTCATACCAGGTCCAGTTGTCAAAGACACCGGCATCGTGCTCATTCCACAGCTCGGTCCAAGTGGCACCGTCGTCCGTGGTGATGTAGATCGTCAGATCGCAGTTGTCGTTAGGATCCACCGACCAGTAATACGAACCATTCCACCAGAAGTTCAAGAACCAGTTGGTTCCATCGGTGGTCAGGTCAATGCTCGGAGTGATCAACCACTCATCCTGGGTGCTGGTATAAGTATCATCATACAAACAGGTAGCGTAGTACGTACCCTCGTACGGCGCGTAGTCATCCTGCTCCCAGGTGTAAGGGTTGTTGACGACAGTCGTCCAGCCCGCGGGCGGAACGCTGGTCTCGAAACCTTCAAAGAACAGATCCACACGGTCACCCTTGTCGAATTCAGGAGAACCC
>CAZXRO010000255.1:0-4545 GCA_964642435.1 uncultured Ignavibacteriales bacterium | reverse complement strand
GATCTCATAATAGGCCTTATACGGATCTGAGATTTCCGCATAGATCACGGCATCCACCTCGACTCCCACGTTGTCCTTGGTGATCACCTGCTGCGAGGGAACGTCCAAAACTTTCTCTCGGACATCCATCTTTTGCATTACCTCGACAACCGGCAACACCATCCTCAGCCCGGGATTGCTTATTCGTCTGAACTTCCCCAGACGCTCGACTAAACCTCGTTCGTATGGTCTCACTTGTTCAAGGGAAAAGAACATGAGTATGATCACAAATGCGCCAACAAGCATTAGTGCTATGTTAGTTAGGGACATAATTTTCACCCTTCGCGAATCAGATTGGTTCACTCCTGGCGACTCGCCATCAACGAGACCGCGTTCCAAGGCATAGGCTGCGTCAACGGCCTGTCACTTCCTGTGTGATCAATGCTGCAATGGCAAGGCAAAGTCAACTTTAACAACAACCATCTCAAATTCGTAACATGGGGCCATTTTTAAGTTTACAAGAAAGCGACGGCTTCGGACATTGCTCAAAATTGCCACAAACAAGGAGATCGAGGTAATGTCGGGCAGCAAACCGTACAGCAGACTCGCTGAAGTCTGGGATCAGATGGGGCAAGATGAGCACTCCAAGCGCATGGTCGAGTACGTTCAGGACATCTTTGACAAATACAAGTTCAAGCCCGAATCCGGTCTGGATCTCTGCTGTGGTACCGGCACGGCTATCCAGATGTTTACCGAGCGAGGCCTCGATATGGCCGGCGTCGATGGCTCCGCGGAGATGCTCAATGCTGCCCATCGCAAGCTGCGTGGCACCGGCGCCGATCTGTATCACCAGGTGCTGCCCAAGCTGAAAGTGCAGATGCGCAAGGCACCACGCAAAACCCGCACCTTCGACTTTGTTGTCTCCTTCTATGACTCCCTGAACTACCTGGAAAGTGCCCGTAAACTTGGTGAGACCTTCAAGACGGTCAATAAACACCTCAACCCCAAGGGGATGTTTATTTTCGACATGAACACCGCCAAGGCTCTGTCAACCATTTGGGATAGCGACGTACATGCCGAGGTTCGCGACGATCTGGTGTGGGTGTTCCGCAATGAATACAACGCCAAGCGTGGGTCTGCAACGGTTCGCGCTACCTTCTTCGTCAACAAGGGCAAGCGCTGGGAACGCTTCGACGAAGACCACACCGAGTATGCCTACTCCAACACCCACATCCGAGCTCTGCTCCGCCAGGCCGGATTCAAGGTCGAGGGAATCTATCAGTGCTGCACCATGCGCAAAGCCGGCCGGGAGACCGATCGTATCTGCGTCGTAGCACGCAAAACCAGCAACAAGTGATTAGGCAGAAAAGAACACCCCCCATACAAACAAAGCGACCGCCCCTGTCCACAACGGCGGTCGCTCTCTTATCTCGTTTCCGATTGCAACGCTGCAGGTCGTTGTGGCCGCACCCGGCGGACAAGACCGTTTAACCTCAGGTGAATCCCGACGAGGTCTTACAGGACGAGGTATTACAACTGTTACACGCAGAGTTCATCCCCTTCGAGGATATCAATGATATGATCCGCCCTGTCTTCTGGGACTTACATTTCGGGCAGGGCACATGCTCCTCGGAGGCACTCACCAACTCCTCGAACTGTTCGCCGCAATCCTGACATCGAAACTCATATATCGGCATTGCCGCTACCTCACTACCTCAACCAACCTGTGAACGTTTCTCTTCAGGCATGGACATGATCAGACCGATCACAGCCCCGAATGTCACCGCGACATACGGGTTGCACATGATCTGTCATGTCGAGCCCATCTGAATATAGGCCAAATTGCCTATATATCCAAGGGCCGCGCCGCCCAAAACAAACACGGCCGACCGCAGGATTCGTCGAACCGGCGATCTCTGGTTGCCGTTCCCGTCTGTTTTGTTCATGCTCACACCTTCACGTTGTCTATTCACATCTATCCTATCTGCCGATACCGGCCGGCGACCACACCGGTACACTCAGTTCTTCAACTTATACCCCGAGGGGATCGCGAACGTGCCCTCCGCCAGCGGCTCGGTGGAATGGACCCGGATGTCCGAGTGGACCTCCAATACCTTCGATGACGATGACCCGCCGCCAAGGACTTTCGCTGCGGCCTTTTTCTTCAGACCACCGAACATGCCACCGCCAGACTCCTCCTCCTGCTCATCTTCGGGGCCCTTCACCGATTCAAACACGGTCACGCTCTTTATCGGTATTCCGTCAAACTCTTCACCTTGCTCGTCGACCTCCTCCATGGCGCCGGCCAACTCCGGCAGGCTTTGAGCAATTCCGGCATATATCGAGTTCATCTGTACGGCGGCGGGATCCACGCTCAGTTTCTCAAGCAGCTTCATATTGAACTGCTCGATTTCTTCAGAGCCTTCCATCTCTGCGCTCAGCCAGTTATCAGAGACGATAGTCATTTCCTTCACCGAATCCTCTTGAGAGCCGGTCGGCTTGGAGAAGACCTCGATTGTAATGGTCATTTTCTTCGCCTGCCGCCCGTTGACCTCCTCGGCCTCATCGGCCACCTTCACATCGAGCGTGTAGCTGAACTCCCGCTCACTCTCGACGTCCTCCATATCCTCCTCCGGGCCAAGTTCCTCATCCTCCATATCGCCAGTAAGCTCCGCGAGTTGCTCTCGCCACTGATCGAACGACATCCGAGTGTACTGCTTCTTCTTGTGATTAATAGAGATGAACATCTCGTCGGCCAAATCGATGATCTCCGATGTCTCCACCCTGCCCTTCTTGTCCAGCATGTCGGTGCGCTTGATGTCGCTCTGATAGTACTCGACAGTGTGGATGGGCTTGTTCAGACCAAACAGCTTGGCGATCTTACCGGCCGTGCCGGAGAATCTGTACTCGGTGATACTTTCGTGCTGTACATCGGCCTGTGCTACTGCAGCCAGTGCAGCCAAGGCCAGGACCAAAAACACAACCGTGAGTCTGCGAATCATTTCTGGTGCTCCTTAGTTTAAGGTGACTCGATCGGCCTCAATAATCGGCGCTTCAGATCGAGTCCGCCACAACTTTCTTGAGCGTCGTCTCGACATCGGCCGCCAGATCGCCCAATTCCGCCTGCGGCATCAACTCGGCAATCATCTGAGGGCGAGCCAGTATCACCACTGTCTGGCCGCTGTCTGATTCGTAGACTGTGAACTTGCATGGTATGAACATAGCCACATTGACTTCCCGCCCCAGCGCCTCGTGGGCGAATTTGGCGTTGCAAACCTCAATGATCTTCAACGGTTTGCGCTCCAACCCCTTCTCTGCCAGCGTCTGTTTGACATCGTGAACCGCCAGGACTCGAAACTGATTCTCCGCCGTCTGGTGCTCGATGTTGGCCACCACTTCGTCGAATGGCTTGTCGCTGGTCATGGTATAAGCAAGTTTATCCATCATAGTCTCATCATTCCTTTCCGGTCAGTTGGCATGTCTCTTCCCATTAGATATCGATAAAACCGAAATGATTCACCGGACCGGTCAGAGGATAGCAGCCGATCTCAGCCCTCAATCACTTCGTAGCTCGTCGTCACCTTCGCCGGTTCCGCGATAGTCTGGCTGACAACGCAGTACTTCCCCTCCGAAAGCTCAATAGCCTGGGCCAGTTTCTTCTCATCAAGATTCTTGCCGGTCGCCCTGTACTTCACTTCCATGGTGTGGAACGGCTTGGGGTACTCATCCTGCTGATGGGCCACAACTTCGATCTCCAGCGAGGTCAACTGCTGACGCTGCTTCTCCAGAATGCGCACAACATCGACACCCGTACAACTGGCCACCGCATACAGCATCAGTTCGGTGGGCTTGATCCCTGATTCCTCACCACCCGATGCTTTGGGGATGTCGGCCACAATCTTGTTGCCGAACGCATTGGTACCCTCGAACTTCAACCCGCCACCCCACTTCATTGTCACGCTCATGCTGCCCATCTGTTCGTCTCCACAGAATTGGTTTGTCGTCGATGTGCCAAACTTAGAATCCATCTACAGCTCAGCCAGCTGTTCCTTGAGCATTTGGACATTCTTCGCCGGCAACTGGCACGTATTGTTCCGACAGACATAGGTCACTGCCTCTCCATTGTCAACAGTGCGCCCCGCAAACAGCGAGACTTCCGGCACATCACCGTCGGCGCTTATTGCCACCAGTCGGTTGGCTGCGTTCACCTGGTAGATCTCCCGAAGCATTGCATCGCGCTCGTCGCCACGGCCAACCACCACCATCTCGACGGTGTCAGACAGCATCCGGTCCAGCGCCAGCACCGCCGAGGTCATCCCCGCACCAAATCGCTCCATGGCACCGGATATGGCACGAAGGCCCTCCTGCGCCATCGCTTCGTACTTCCCTTCACCACTGAGGCGCGAGATCACCAGCAGGTTGTCGATCATGATCGAGCCGGGGGACGGCAACGAGGCATCGGTCTCATCCTTCGGACGCATAATCAGATCAGACTGCCCTTCCGGCCTGAGGTAGAAATTCATTTGCTTGTCCGTAAACAGCTCCACAGCCCGGTCCGTCAGATCA
>CAZXRO010000254.1:967-4546 GCA_964642435.1 uncultured Ignavibacteriales bacterium | reverse complement strand
CTTCTTCATCTTCTTCGACAAGTACGTCCGGTCCATCCCCAACTCTTTCCCCGCCGCCGTCACATTCCCCCCCGTACGATCCAGCGCCTGTTCGATATACCGACGCTCGTCATCATTGAGCCGGTCACGAAGCGTCCTCGGACCGTCTGAGGCAGTACCTGCCACTCCACTCGTTCCCTTGCCCAGATACCGATTCACATCATCCGCCAGAATCAGATCGCTGTCGGTGATGATCATCAATGACTCTACTGTCTCCCGAAGATCCCGCACATTCCCCGGCCAGTCATGCTGGGCCAGCACCTCCATCGCGGACTCGTCGAAAAACTTCGTGGCCAGCCCCTCCTCAATCACCAACTGCTCGGCAAAATGCCTCACCATGAGCGGAATATCCTCCCGCCGTTCCCGCAACGGCGGCAACTCCAGCACAATCCCCCGCAACCGGTAGTACAAATCCTCGCGGAAACTGCCACCGGTCACCATCTCCTCCAGATTCCGGTGCGTCGCGCAAATCACCCGCACATCGGCCCGTTGCACCTCCGCCTCCGCCCCCATCGGCTGGAACTCGCCGGTCTCCAGCACCCGAAGCAGCATGTTCTGCGTGGTATGCGACAAATCCCCAATTTCATCCAGGAATATCGTCCCCCCGGCCGTCAGTTCGAATAACCCCCGACGGTTCCCATCGGCACCCGTAAACGCCCCCTTCCGATACCCAAACAACTCCGACTCCACCAGGTCCGTCGCTTTGTGGTTGCAGTTTACAATTCCCAAACGTTGATCGCGACGTCGTGAGCGGCGATGCAACGCCCGCGCCACCAGCTCCTTGCCCGTCCCCGTCTCCCCCAGGATCATCACCTTGCGGTTGGTCGGCGCCACCTGCCGGATCAGCTTGAACACACGCTGCATCGATGGCGAACGCCCAAGTATATCGTCGAATCCATCCCCCGACCCCGAATGACCGGCCGCCAACAGATACGACTCCACCGCGTTCCGAACCGATCGCTCCAATTGCCTGAGCGACCGCCCCTTAGTAACATAATCAAACGGCCGCTCGCGCTCGTCGATCTCGCTCTCATCATAGTCACCGGGGAAACCGGTGTGGAATATGATCCGGGTCTCCGGCCGAATCTCCCGAACCCGACGCGCCGCCTCGATACCGTCCAAATCCGGCATCTTGATGTCCATCACCACCACCGCGATATCCGCATGCGCTTCAGCAAGAGCAATCGCCGCCGCCCCGCTGCTCGCCGTCAAAACAGTATAGCTCTCCTCGAAAATATCCTCGAGGATCGTCACGATATTGGGTTCATCGTCGACAATGACGATTGTCGGTCGAGTGATATCTGTGCTCATACGTACCGCCTCACAAACAACCTGCTGCGTCAGAAACAAGGTGGACCCGCACCGATGTGCTCATTTCTATTCTGCTTCTCTAAGTCTGATGAAGAACTTCGCCCCCGGACCCTCTGCGGCATCCAGGCGTATCTCACCACCGTAAAGCTCTATGATCTTCTTTACCATTGCCAATCCGATGCCGGTGCCCGTGTCGGGTTTCGTCGAGTAAAACATCTCGAACACCCGTTCAGCATCTTCCGCAGGTATTCCCGGACCGTTGTCGGCAACCGTGAGAATTGTGCTCGAATCTTCCCTGCGAACTTCGATCAATATACGCCCGCCACCCTGTTTCGTCAAGGCATCCAGCGAGTTTCGAACCAGATTCGTCAGCACTATTTGCATCTGCTGACCGTTCGAAACCACCGGCGCCACCTCCGGTCCCTCAACCGACACCTGGACCCCGGCATTCTCGCACGCTACCCGGTTTGCCGCCACAACCTTCGCAATCAAGCCCATCAGCTCCACCGGCTCTTCCGCCCGTGTCGCCTCCAGCTTGGCATACTTGCCAATCTGCTCCGTCAATGTCAACGCGTCATCGAGCGACTCATTCCCCATCTGGCAGTACCGCGCAATCTTCTCCGCCTTCTGGCTGTCCTTCGAGTGATGCTGCACCCGCTGCAACACCCCCTCGATCGGCATCAACGCGTTGCGTATCTCATGCGCAAACCCGCCCGCGATATCCTTAGCCTGCTTGTACTTCTCCGCCTCCACCAACCGCGCCTGCGCCTCTTGCAACTGAACCAGGGCGCTTTCCAACTGACTGTTGGTGTCTGCAATCACGCGATTCTTCCGCCGCACCGACACGGTGTAGAACGCAATCATCGCCGTAATCACCAGCACCGGCGCCCCACCCGCCGCCGCCGTCAACCACGGCTTGCGAAAGAAGATCGAAAACCAGGGATTCGCCACTAGCTTCACACTGGCCTGGCGGCTGAGATCCACACTCTTCATTATCAGTCGCTTCTGATCAGGTGCCGCCTTTGGCCGATACCAGCTTCCGATTCCAAGGTGCAGAGGGCTGTAACCCTGATCCGTCTGCGCCAGCAAGTCGAGGTCCTTGTCCACCAGCAGCCGCTTTCCGTCTTCGCCACACAGGACCATCTGCGTGCTACCATCACCGACAAAATCCCCCCAGGCATGCAGGGCATGCGTCGCTGGCAACTGCACAGCCCTCATCACCCGAAGCCGATCATCCAGAATATACAGCCATGACTCAGCCTCTCCTCCGTAAGTCGGGACCACGACTTCACTAATCCCATCGTTGTCAACGTCCACAACATACGGTCTGCGGACGATCTGCCCGATGCCGAAATCCAGACTGTCCAGCACCTTCCCGTCCACATCCAGCGCCAGCAGGCATCCCCCGTAGACAGTGTCTTTGCTGGTGGGATAGACCTCGTAGCGAGCCGAAGTCAATATGTCCACACTGCCATCCCCACCCACATCGAACGCTGCGGCCTGTGCAGACCCAAACTGACCGCTCGTCTCACGCACCCACAGTCGCTGACCAAGACTGTCAAGCACTATCAAGTATGAATGAGAGTCATCCATCCCGTCAACCTGCAGGTCGTTCCCCTTGGAGCCGGTTCCCACCACGATAAGCCGTCCATTGCGCCCGGGCACCACCACTGGATAGCCCGACGAATTGGCAACATCATATTGCCACTCAACTGCACCGCTTGCACCATTAATCAAAAGCACCGCCCGCGGTACCAGGTCGTACCCCGTGTCCACTCCAAGCAGGAAGTCGGGCACGCCATCCTGGTCGAAATCCTCCACCGCCCCGATCAGTACCCTACCGTCCCAATATCCACTGCCATCGCGGTCCTCCCCAACAATGACCGGGTACTCCCGCGTGCTGTTACGCGCCACGTCGTGCAGCCACAGCCAGACAGTATCCTGCCGGATATACGTCGCCACCACCGCCGGATTCCCGCCACCGTCGCTGTCGTAGACCCTCCATGACTCAAGATCCGGCGACTCCACATTCTCTTGGTGACGGGTATCATATCTTGTCAGGAAGCTGCTGTATACAACTGCCGTTAGTTGCTCCCCCTCGCACCAGTTCTGCTGAATCTCAAATACGCCATCACTCTCCCGTCGCTCCGGTTCCAGAAATGCCCAGTCGAGCCCGTCGTAAAAAGAGGGGATGGGGCGCACATACTCCTCCTGAAACCGATACGGCAG
>CAZXRO010000254.1:0-957 GCA_964642435.1 uncultured Ignavibacteriales bacterium | reverse complement strand
ACCGGCTTGAGCATTCGGTCAGGAGCCGGCAGCATGCGAGCCGAAACACCCTCGGGCGCCAGAACGGCCAGCAACACGAACACTGAGAAGCTGCTGAGAATTACCCTGAATTGATCGGTCACCCTGCTAAACACCTCATATCCCTGCCATCGCAATTCAGCACTGAATATACGCCCGTCCAGGCATTCTGTCCACCCGATTGTGCCCGAATCTTAGCTCCGACCCGCCAAGACCATACACAACGGCCCGGCAACCCCTCAAAGCTTGCCGGGCCGTCTGTATACCTCACCTTTTCGTTAACGTGCCGCCTATTTCAGCAGCACCATCTTCTTTGTATCCACCCGTCGTTCCGTCGTCAAACGGTAGAAATACACACCCGAGGACACGCTGCTGCCGTCCCAGACAACACTGTGCTCTCCGGAACTCATATACCGATCGACCACTGTCGTCACCAGCTGGCCGGCAATATTGAACACCTCAAGCGTCACCTGGCCCGGCTCGTCCAGGCTGAACGTGATCGTCGTCACCGGGTTGAACGGGTTCGGGTAGTTCTGGTCGAGACGGTAGCTCGAGGGACCACCAATTGCGGCCATCTCACCACCATCGGCCGAATAGATCCAGCCACTCTCGCACGCCTTCGTGACATTGTTCTGCGAGTCGTCGTACGGATACGTTCCGTGCGTCACATTGGTCACCTCAAAGCAGAACTGCGAGCTCGTCCGAATCCAGCCCGTGGTGAACGTAACCTGGCCGCTCGAATTGGTCGACCCGCTCGTGCTCGCCGTGGTCGGCCCGGACCAGCTGCCATACACCGTTGCATTGGACACCGGATCGCCGTCCTGGTTATAAATCGTCACCGTCGCGCTGCCCCGGCGCCACAACCAGAAGGCACTGCCCGATACTGATATGTTCTCCACATAGCAGTAGTTCGCGCCGGCTTCCGTCACCGTGATATAG
>CAZXRO010000253.1:0-4596 GCA_964642435.1 uncultured Ignavibacteriales bacterium | reverse complement strand
GGGAGCAGCCGTGCTCGCCCACCCCATGATTGACCATGCCATTGACCATTTCGAAGCCCTGATCCAGCTGGGTCTGGACGGAGTCGAGGCGTATCACAGCGCCCACAAGAGAAGCGATACTGATCGCCTCATTCACCTGGCTGAAAGATACCGGCTGGTGGTGACGGGTGGATCGGATTTTCATAGTCGAGAGGGCCGGTATGATGCCATAGGATCACAGAAGGTGCCGGTTCGTTTACTCGAGATGCTGGACAAGCGACTCAATCAAATCAGAGGACAGCGGTGAAGAATGTAATGATCGTTGGGCTATGTACCCTGTTCATGGCGCTGAGCGTCGGTGCGCAGGATGAACCGCTCTCACGCGAAGAGCAGATCAGGATAATCGAAAGCTACATGTACATACGGGGGCAGCTCGACAAGATGCCCGAACACATGATTGCGGCGACGTTTGATACGCACGACCACGATCATGATGACAAGCCTCCGATAATCAAATGTGGCACTCCGGCCATATTGGCGTTCCAGATGAACAAGCACCGGCTGGATAAAGAGCTGATGCATCAGCTTGGCGTTGAGCTGTATGCTCGCCCGACTGACAAGGTCGACACCTACCGTGACAGCGATTCCGGCTGGTTCCGTATTCACTATACGACCACCGGGCCCGATGCTGTCTATCGCGCTACGGTCGACAACAACAGCAACGGTCATCCGGACTATGTGGATACGGTAGCGATGGTGATGGATTCGGTGCGGGTCTTCCTGCTCGATTCACTGGGGTATCCGGCGCCACCCACTGACGGTTTCTATCCCTCCGGTGACGGTGACCTGTATGATGTGTATCTGTATAATATCGGTGCCAACTTCTATGGCCTGGCCTACGCTGATTCAGTCCGAATTGACGGCAGTCTGCGCGCGACTTCATTCCTGGAGTTGGATAATGACTATCAGCAGTTAGAGGGCTATACGGACCGTCCACTGGATGCTGTTCGGGTGACGGCAGCCCACGAGTATTTCCATTCCATTCAGTTTGGTATGGATGTCACCGAGTTCGAATACTACCCCAGTGAGGGAGCCCCGGAGAAGCGCTACTGGATGGAGATGTCGGCGGTGTGGGCCGAGGAGATCGTGTATGATGATATCAATGACTACTACAATTACCTTCCTGCCTATTACAATTACCCGACGGTCTCGATCCAGCAACAGGAAAGCTACTCGGCGGATGTGCATCCCTACGCTGCTGCGGTCTATCCTATCTATCTTACGGAGAAGTACGATCGTGACATCGTCAGGCTGATCTGGCAGTTTTGCATGCAGCGTGGCGCGGGCCCGCACTTCTTTCAAGCCTGCGATTCGGCACTGAAGATCTATAGCGGTCGGATCGACACACTGGTGACAGTTGATCACTTCCGCGAATTCGCATTGTGGAATTACTTTACGGGCAGCCGTCGAGACCTGGCTCCAAGCGACACGATTGGGTTTTCTGAAGGCGAGAACTATCCGGAGATTCCTGATGTCGCTATGGCTGTTTTCGAGGATCCTCCTGACACTGTGGCATATAGCCCAGAGCACTGGGCCACGGCATACGCTCGCTGGGACAATATATGGGCGATGATCTGGGATTCAACCTGGTACGTGTGCTATGACGCCGAATGCGACAGCGTGATTGAGTTGGCCGAGGAGCTGCAACCCGGACTTGACACGATTCTTGTTGTCGACAGTGTCTTCAATGTGGGGTTGTCGTTTACGCAGTTTTACGAGCACCCCTGGGGAGTGAACGTCATCTACCATCTGCGTGGTATGGACTCGACTGTTGTTGAGGGATTTCGGTTGCCTGCGAATCTTGACGGGAGTGTGCTGTACTCGATGACCGCGACCGATCCGCGGAAGTATGAGAGCATGGTGGTAACCGTCTCGCCCGCATCTATCGATCGTGAAGTCTACGATCCACGAAGGTCCTCAAACGGTATCAACGTCTTCTGGGTCACCGAGGACTCGCTCGATATGAGCCTAATCCCTTCGGACATTATCGATCCGACTGCGGGTTATGCGGCGCAGGTCGTGCCGTACCCGAATCCGTTCGTTGTCTCCCAAATGGGTTCAGAGCCGGTGCGGATCAGCCTGCGACTGAACTCGGGTATTGATCCCGACCAGATCATCGACGCGGAGGCAGCTTACCTTGAGGTAGATGTCTACACCGCGGCGGGCGAATATGTCTGGGGCAATCAGCTCACTGCGAGCGGTGATGTGCGTGGCTCTGAGGCCGAATACAGCCTCGACTGGCCACGGGTCAACCGGGCTGGTGGTGAAGTTGCCTCCGGAATCTACGTGATACTCTGCCGGCTATACGAGGACAAGACACGCGCCAACGAGTTGGCGAATGAGACCGGCAAGGTAGTCATAGTGCGATGAGGCTCTCGCCTGAGCGACTTGGGCGAGTGGCGATATTCGCCGCACTGGTGTACGTGCTTTCCTGGGCAACTGCCTGGTTGCCCAATATCAATCTGTCGTTCTTCGTGATCTTCTCAGCGGGTGTGTTGTGGGGAAGCGGTTCCGGGATGATGGTCGGTGCTGTCGGTATGGGGCTCTATACACTGTTCAATCCTTATGGTCCCGCCATGATTCCCATCATGCTCAGCCAGGTATTCGGTGCCGCGCTTTGTGGACTGACTGGAGATTGCTGGCGTCGCCTGGGTGGCATGCGCGCCACGGGGGCTTTGCGTCTGGGCGGATTGGTGGCTGCGGGGCTGGTGTGCACGCTACTGTTCTATGTGCCCGTGAGCGTTGTCGATGCCTGGCTGTTTCAGCCGTTCTGGCCGCGATTGATCGCCGGACTGAGCTGGTCTGTTGTTGCCCTTATTAGTAACATCGTGATTTTCCCGTTGCTTTTTCCCGTCACCTATCACCTATATAAGCGAGAATGGCCCGCTCAATCTGTATAACATGCCTGCTCCTGTTGCTGTACACCACGGTTGCCCTCGCCGAGGAAACACCAGACAGTACCGATGTCGCCACTGACACGACTGTTGTCGATACGCTGATTGCAGACACAACAGCGGTTGATACGACAGCCTCTGACACCAGCTTGTTGCCGGTGAACCCGGTTGACTCCATGCGTATGGCCGATAGTCTCTACCTGGCCGATTCACTCGGAACGGAGAGTGACAGCCTGACCCCTGGCGAGGCAGCGCAGCGACGGTTTGAGGAACGATGGGAGCAACACCAGCTTACGCAGGAGCCGTCGTTCGTCTATTTGTCTGTCTATGACAGCCTGGTGGCCGGATTCGCCTCGTCACGACTCAACTGCAAGACCGATGTTTCGCGATCGTGGTTTCATGATGCGGGTGACTTCTTCAGGTTCGATCCATCATACTTCGTTCTGAATCATCAGGCGACACCGATGCGTTCCACTGTGTCTCCGTATGGTTTGCAGGGTGATCGTCTTGAGATCTTCATGAATGACAAGCGCTACATGCCGTTTGAGCAGATTGTTGAACCGGATGGCATGGTGGATATGAATGACGTTATGACCGTCAACGCCGATGACATCTATATCCTCCCCGGAGCTCTGGGCCAGCTGTTCGGGGGAGAGCAGAGCACGGCAACTTTGATGACTCGCTCTGAGCGCCCGGACAGCTATGATCCTGTGAGCGTCTTCAAGGGGGAGCAGGGAGGGTTTGGTTATTCTCATGTGAGGGCCAGTCTGACCAAGTGGGCGGCCATGGGACGAAGGGCCAATGGAGCGGTGCAGTACCGGGAGGCCGACGGCCCGGAGTTGGGACGTTTCGATGACGGCTATCACCTGTGGGGCGACTACTATACACCGATCGGTAAGCGCTACGCATTGGGCGCCTCTGGCTTTGCCTACACGCGCGATGGGCGGTTCTATGTTCGTCCCGAAGGGGGAGGTACCAGTTACTCGCGCTATCGGTTCGATCGTCGGGCGTGGATCAGCCTGGATCGCCACAACGATGACTATACAGCCCGCAATGCCCTGAACTACACGCACCTTCGTCAGGGATCGTATGCCGATGGCAGCTATTCTGCTCGTTTTGACAACACCGCCCACGCACTCGCTGTAAGTCGTGAGGCGACTGGAGACAACACAGTCTGGAAGGCTGAGACCGGAATCGATTACCTGGAGTATGCCGCAGGTCCGCGGCATTTTTACCGCAGCACCGGTCACGTCAAGCTGACGCGGGCTGATCTTTCTGACGGCTGGCGATGGGCTTTGGCGGCCTCAGCGCGCTACAATGGCGACAATGGTCTCATGCCATCGGGGGCGCTGGTCATGATGAAGGAGACAGCACGTTCGTTCATGCTCCTCTCGGCCGGGTATGCCACCCGGGAGCCCTCGCTGCACCAGTTGCACCTGGATGATGAACGGTTCTCGATCTATCAGCAGTCTGACAGCTACGGCGAACGCGGCAATCCCGATCTGAAGAACGAGAAGCAGTTGGTTGGCAGCGCCATGCTGGTGTTCGGCTCGCCGAGAACGAGTATTGAGTTGTCAGGTACGGCGGGAAAACTCACCGATGCTATCGAGTGGCGGCACCGTCAGGTGCAGGGGACAGTTACCACCCTGTTTCAGCCGATCAA
>CAZXRO010000252.1:0-4600 GCA_964642435.1 uncultured Ignavibacteriales bacterium | reverse complement strand
CACAGCGAGCTGTGGGGCATCAAGAAATGAAGAAAGCCACCTGAAAGGTGGGTTGCCACCCGGCCCAAAGAGCCCAACGAGATATCCAACCTCAGGCGAATCCCCCTCATCTTCAACCTCGTCGGAACTTGCGCGGGCGCCCGAACGTATCTATTGTCATGTGCCAAACAACATATTCGACAATGAAGGAGCCCTCCATGAAGTCACTGCGCATTACTGTCGCACTGCTGGTTACTCTTGCTGCCCTGGCCACAATCGCCGGGCCTGCGCTCGCCGAGAAGGTCGTGATCGAGAAGCTCGATGATCTCCCGCGCTACACCTATCAGGTCGATGTCAAGGCCGCCGAGTTCGTCGGCGATGACGAGGCAATCCAGAAACTCGCCGCCGAGGTCAAGAAAGACCTGCTGGCCGACCTGGAGAAGTACGACATCAAAGACCAAAACACTGTCCAGGAGTACTACTCCAGCCTGGCGACTATCGCCATGCTGCAGGGAGACTACGAAGCCTACCTGGGGTACTCAGACAAAGTCCGCGAACTGGAAATGAAGGAGGCCCAGAAGCTCACCACCGGCCTGACCGGGCGGGCGTATATAGCAGCCCGGAAGGCCCCCGAAGGCGAGCGCCAGGAGGCTTTCCGCTCGACATTTGCCGAACTGGTCAACCCGCTGCCGTACGAGGTGGTGGAGCCGCAGTTCAAGCAGATGAAGGGGATGACCGAGATGATCTCCGAGAATCTGATTGTCGGGATCATGGAATCGCAGTTGCAGCCGATGCTCGACAAGACCGGCGGCGAGGTCTCCAAGGACGTTGCCCTGCAGTTGCTGGGTACCGCGAACACCGTGAAGATGTTTGTGCCGTACAAGGGTGAGGTGAATGCTGTCCTCGCGGCGTATCTTGAGGAGCATGCTGTCACCAAACAGGATATCTGGTCCGAGCGCGAGGTGGAACTCACCGGCGACGAGGGCGGCTCTCCGGTCGTGGTGACGATCTGGGATTCCGGCCTGGACTGCGATATTCCGGGGCTCAAGAACATGCTGTGGGTCAATGAGGATGAGGTCCCCGGCAACAACAAGGATGACGATGGCAACGGGTTTGTTGACGATATCCACGGTGTCGCCTACACGCTGCACAGCGACAAGACCACCGAGGTGTTGTACCCGATTGGCGATGTCAAGGGGGATCGGGATCGCCTGCAGCGCCAAATGAAGGGGCTGGTGGATATCACGATGGGCGTCGACAGCGAGGAAGCCACCGAGCTCAAGCAGAAGATGGCCTCACTGCCGCCGGAGGAAGCCGGGCCATTCATGGAGGGCGTCAATGAGTACGGCAATTTCTGCCACGGGACGCATGTCGCCGGTATCGCCATGGAAGGGAATCCATACATCCGCGTGATGGTGTCGCGGCTGACGTTCGGCCATGAGCTGATCCCTGAGGAGCCGACAGTCGAGCAGGCGCGCAAGGACTCGGCGGCGACGGTGGAGATGGTGCAGTATTTTGCTGACAACGGCTCACGCGTAGTCAATATGAGCTGGGGCGGCAGCCTGGCCGGTGTGGAGGGTGCGCTCGAGCAGAACAACGCCGGCGGCACGCCGGAAGAGCGCAAGACGCTGGCGCGGAAGATATTCAACATTGGGGTGGGGTCGCTTGAGAACGCCATGAAGAACACGCCACAGATTCTGTATGTCACCTCGGCCGGCAATGCCGACAACGATGTGACATTCGAGGAGTTCGTGCCAAGCGGATTCGAACTGGACAACATGATCGTGGTTGGCGCGGTCGATCAGGCTGGTGATGAGACCGGGTTCACGAGTTTCGGCAATGTTGACTGCTACGCCAGCGGTTACGAGGTTGAGAGCTACGTGCCCGGTGGTGACCGCATGCCGCTGTCAGGGACCTCGCAGGCCTCGCCGCAGGTGACGAACCTGGCGGCGAAGATTCTGGCATTCAAGCCGGATATGAGTCCGACTGAGGTCAAGGCGTTGATCCTGGAGGGCTGCGATGACAAGCAGGTGGGGGATCGCACGATCAAGTTGATCAACCCGAAGAAAACGATGGAGCTGCTGATGCAATCATAGGTGTCGTTGACACCACAACAGGCTGCTGCAACGCGCCCCGCTGAGCCACGCTCGGCGGGGCGTTGAACTCTGGCTGGACAGATGTCCCGCTGGAGTTTTCTACTGCTGATTCAAACATGGCCGAACGAATCGCTTGTGCTGATCGTCGTGTATGATACATTGCAGCGGTATGGAGGTGTGTTATTAGCGAAATCAGAATAGTCGAGTACGAGCCGGAGTTCCGGCAGGCGTTCATGGACATCAATTACGAGTGGCTCACCAAGTATTTTGAGGTGGAGCCGTATGACCGTATTGTGCTGGCCAATCCGGAGCGCCACGTAATCGAGCAGGGAGGCGTGGTCCTGTTTGCGCTCGAGGACGGCGTACCGGTGGGGACCTGTGCCCTGATGAAGCACACCGAGGTCAAGTTTGAGCTGGCCAAGATGGGGGTGACGGAGTCGGCGCGCGGCAAGGGAGTGGGCCGCATGCTGGTTGAGGCGGCGATTGAACGGGCCCGCGAGTTGGGCGCAGAGACCCTGATCCTGGCCACGAGTGACCTGCTGGAAGGCGCCAATCATCTGTACAAGCGGTTGGGTTTCCAGCCGGCGCGGCTGGATATTCTGGGGCCGATCCCGTACAAGCGCCACTCGATCGCCATGTGGATGGATTTGCGCGAGGGGATGTAGGGGGGAGCGCGGGCTTCTCGGAACTTGCCGGTGCTCGGCGAAGGATTCTGATTGCCATTTTCTCACTTCATCTCTATCTTTCATCTGTCGCGGGGCGGTGGGCGTCTCGCGTGATTCATTAAGTGATTACTACACTATAGGTTAGGTCATACTTGCGGGACTCCAGACTACATTTGCCCGACCAGCCCTGGCGCAAGGCCACCTGCTGCGTGTGCGGCCAGACATTCGATTACCTCACCGCTCGCCGCCCGGCCACCTGTCGCGATGGCGAGTGCCGATATAAATACCAGTACCGTATTGCCCCGGAAACCTGGGCGGATTACCAGCCGAGCCTGTTCGACCCGCCGCGAGACAGATAGTATCGGGGAGTTGGTATCGTCCCGCTGGGTGAATGGGGAACAGGAACCGATAGCAGGTGTAAACGGTTGTACTTGCAGATACGTACCACGTTGTGAATACCACTGCTACTGCCATTCATAACCAAGTGGACACAAGCGCACATCCAGGAGGTAAAGCATTGAAAAGCCGCAGTTGGCAGTTAGTGAAGTCGCCATTGGCGACAACAGGGTTATTGGTGGGACTGATGATCGCGATCAGTTTCCTTGCCGGTTCCAGCGCTACGGCGCACTCGATTGATCCGGATCTTCGCGAGCGTCTCGAGGCCAGCGGGCAGTTGCAGGAGTTCATCGATCGTTACAACCAGGCCACGGCTAAAGGAGTTGGCCAGATCACAAAGCAGGCGATGGACCTTCGCGAGTCAATCCAGCAGAGCATGCAAGATGAGACTGTCGACACGTTCAACGTGCTCGTGATCCTCGCGGAGTACTCGGATAACCGGGCGGAGGATGGCGAGGTGTACGGGCAGGTGGCCGACTTCCAGCACCTGTTGTTCTCGAATGATCCCGACGATGGTCATTACTCCATGACCGAGTTCTATCTCGAGAACTCGTATGGCAAGTTCTATCTTGATGGGACGGTCGCCGGGTGGTACATGATGCCGAACACCTATGAGTACTATGTTGATGGCAACAATGGATTCAACGACTATCCACAGAATGCCCAGGGGCTTGCCGAGCAGGCGATCCTGCTTGCGGACGGCGATGTTGACTACTCGGATTTCGACAATGACGGCGATGGGTGGATCGATGGCGTGTTTATCGTCAATCCGGGCTATGGCGCCGAGCAGTCAGGCAGTCCGTATGCGATCTGGTCGCACAAGTGGAGTATTCCATCGACGCTGACCTTGGATGGTGTCAATATCCGCGACTATTCGATGGAGCCGGAGGAATTCCAGAACAGGGGGTTGATTACGATCGGCGTCTTCTGCCATGAGTTTGGACACCAGTTGGGTTTGCCGGATCTGTACGATACGGATTATTCCTCCGCCGGTGTGGGACGGTGGTCGCTGATGGCGGGTGGAAGCTGGAACAAGTCCGGTACCAAGCCCTCGTTCATGGATGCGTGGTCGAAGAAAGAAGTCGGGTTCTTGAATCTGACCAATGTCACTGACAATATGCAGGATGTCGCCATTCCGACCTCGCTATATAACCCGGTTGCCTATCGTCTATGGGCCAACGGCCAGCTTGGCAATCAGTACTTCCTGATCGAGAACCGCCAGAAGGCCGGGAATGATATCGGGATCTACGGCAGCGGGTTGCTGATCTATCATGTCGATGAGAGTATTGGCGGTAACTGGGATGAGACCCATCCGCTGGTGGCTGTCGAGCAGGCTGACGGGCTGTTTGAACTGGAGAATGACGCCAACAGCGGCGATGCGGATGATCTGTGGTCGACGCTGACCAAGGCGGATTTCGACGATTTGTCGCTTCCTAACACGCGTCGCTACGACGGTACCAAGAC
>CAZXRO010000251.1:0-4611 GCA_964642435.1 uncultured Ignavibacteriales bacterium | reverse complement strand
GCAACTCCGAACTCGGCGTAAACATCGCTTCCGGTATCGCCACCATCTCTCCACCCGACACCGATTGGTATGGCGCCGAGACCATTACCTTCCGCGCGACGGATCCCGATGGGCTTTGGGACGAGGACGATGCCACATTCGAAATGACGCCGGTCAACGATCCACCGGTGGTCGCCGATATCCCCGGTGAAACTATCGAGTTGGGTGATGCGTTCAGCGTGATCTACCTCAATGACTACGTCGAGGACATCGACAATCCCGACGAGACAATCACCTGGACCGTCTCCGGCAACGTGAACCTGGATGTCGCCATTGATGACATCGCACAGACGGCGACAATCACAGCAATTGACCCGCTGTGGTTCGGCTCCGAGACGATCACTTTCCGGGCTACTGATACCGGCGGGCTGTACGACGAGGACCAGGCGACCTTCACCATCGAAACCGACCCGAGTGTTGAGAATGTCGTCCTTACTGCCACCTCACCCAATCCCCTGACCGATGACGACCTGACCGTCTCCTACGACCTTGCGGGCAACGCCGTGACTGCCGCGGTAAGCTGGTTCATTGGCGGCACCCCGCAAATGGCGCTCTACCTCCCGTTTGACGGAGGATCGACCGGGAACCTGACCGACTACTCAGGTAATGCCAACATCGTCACGACCTCGGGAGATCCCGTCTGGAGCGCTACCGCCGGACCCGATGGCCACGGAGCCTGGGTTTTCGACGGTAATGATCACATCGATGCCGGCAACATCTTCCCTACCTTGTCCTCTTACACCAAAGTTGCCTGGGTTAAACGAACCGGCGACGGATCCAACAATGTCCTCTCCGGTGACGGCGGCCACGTCTTCTTTGCCTCCACCAGCTCACAGAACAATCAGCTCGCTGCCGGTCACAATGGGACCTTCAACATCGTGAAGGACCCGGACCCGCTCGAACTCGACATCTGGTATCATGCCGCTCTCACGTTCGACTACGAAACCGGCGAGATGATCCTATACAAGGACGGTATCGAGGTCGACCGCGATACCGCCAATGCAGCCCAGCGAGAGATGACCGACAGCCGTCTCTACATCGGAGCCTTCTCAGGGACCAGCCAGTTGCCCGGCGCATTTGGCGAGGTTCGCATCTACGACTACGTTCTCGCCCCGGAACAGATCACCAACCTGTTCAACGGCGCCAACACCATTCACAACTCCGAGACGGAAGTACTCGATGAATGGTACGCCGAGGTAACCCCCTTCGCGGCCACTGAAACCGGCGCGACTGTCACCTCCAACACGCTGCTGATCGGCTACCTGAACCAACCACCCCAGGTTGCGACCATTGATGATCAGGAAGTCGACGTCAATCGGCTGCTCGAGTTCACCGTCTCAGCCACCGATCCTGACCCCATGCAAATCCCCTCGCTGTTCGCCGATCCCCTGCCTGAGGGAGCTGCTTTCAACGATCTCGGCGACGGTACGGCTGAGTTCTCCTGGATTCCTGGTTTTGATCAGGACAGCGTGTTCGAACTGAGTATTGTCGCCGTCGATGACTCCGCTTCTGCCGACACACAAATGGTGCAGATTACTGTCTATCCCGACAGCGTTGCCCCCTACATCACACTGCTGTCACCACCAATCGACAGCCAGACCACGCACCGGGAAATGCAACTGAGCATGTCCGTTCAGGACGAAAACCCCATGACGGTGATCGTATATTGCGACACGGTGGCAAACCCCACCCAGAAAGTTGCTGTCATTGATAACGTTACCACCGGCGATGTGGATCACGTGCTCTCGGCTATGCCTATGCAGCCGGATCCGGCCGCGACTATGGGACTCTGGCATCTTGACGAAGCCCAGGGAACAACCACCTCCGATTCCGGCCCCAACAACCTCACCGGTACGCTGGCAGGAGGCGCCACTTGGGCAACCTCTGGACGATTTGGTCACGCCGTTGAATTCGACGGTAACAGCGGCTATGTGACCATCCCCGATGATCCCACGCTCGACATTCCCGTCAGTGGAACACTCACCTTGGAGGCGTGGATATACCCTGATGCTGAGGGCAGCGGCCTGATGCGGACGATTATCTCCAAACGCGCCTTCGTAAAAGCCCGCACCGTCAACTACGAGATGTTGATGAATGTCAACAACCGCCTCATGTTCGGTTCCGGGCAGGGCGCAACCGTAATCTATACCAGCGACGTGATCGTTCCGGCCGACCAGTGGTCCCATGTCGCTATCGCCGTCAACGGTGCCTCACATACGGCAGTCTTCTATCTCAATCACGTAGCCGCAGATACCCTGACCGGCGTCGATATTGGCCCGGATCACGATGAAGCCCTCTATATCGGATCGGCCGGCCCCGCCTCCGAGACCTTCGTGGGACGAATCGATGAAGTTCGCCTGACCAACCGCATCCTTACCCAGGAAGAATTCCTCCACGACAGCCGGCTTAACCACGGCGTCTACCACTGGCACGCCGAAGCTGTCGATGGATCCGGAAACGTCCAGGCCTCAGAATCGAGTCGCTTCAGCATCTATGCCCCCAGTGTCTCTGAACCCGTACTCGTATTCCCGACCGATGCACAGGACCCGTCCTTCACGTGCTACGATGCTCTGCCAACGCTGGACTGGACACCCTGGATTGGTCCCGACCCGATGGATACCATTTACTACGACGTCCACTTCTCGTTTGTCTCCAACTTCGCCTTTGAAGCGGTTATCGACTCACTGACTGAGACCTCCCTTCTGTGGATCGATTCCCTGGACTTCGGCTCCGAGTACTGGTGGTACGTGCGGGCCTCGGTGCAAACCGATACCGGCCAGTTCACTGTCGTAACCGACACGGCCCACTTCCACACATGGACACTTGGCGATGTCAACAATGACCACGCTGTGAACGTCACCGACCTAACCGCCCTGGTGAGCTATCTCTTCCAGGGTGGGATTGAACCGCAGCCCAGGTTCACCGGGGACATGAATGGTGACTGCGCGGTCAATGTCACCGACTTAACCTATGCCGTTGCATACCTCTTCAGTGGAGGAGCAGCGCCGCTGGTCGGCTGCGAGTAGACAGATAATCCAGTTCAGGGGCCCGCCACCAGGGCCCCTGCGGATCTCCACATCTTGAGTCGCCGCAAGGCAACTCGCTGTAGCCACCGATCATTCGGAAACGGAGCAGCAGACAGACAACCCGCGATCGGTGTCATGATCGCGGGTTGTTCTGCTTATGCCTTGTGTGTGGTAGAAATGCGGCCGGGAAGCATCCCGGCTCGCGAGAGAAGACCGCTCACTGGCAGCCGATAACCGGCGCTGCCCCTCCCTGGAACAAATACGTGACCAGGTACGTGAGGTCAGAAACATTGATATTGCAGCTACCATCCATATCACCTAACAGCGGCGGCTCTATTGCCTCTCCGCCACTGAAAAGGTAGGCAACCAGCGAGGTCAGATCGGATACATTCACTCCGCCCGTAGCATCGATATCCCCCGGTGTCCACGTCCAGAAGGTGAGCGTATCCGAATGTGTCTCCACAATTCCCGTATCCAGATCCACCCACACATCCACCGTCCACCAGTACTGCTGCGCGATCTGCAGTGAATCATACCAGTCAAAGCCGGGACTGATCAGCGAGTCTTTGGTCGCCACGAAAATGAAATCCTCATCAGGTGTCACTTCCAGCCTGTAGTAGATAGTCTCATCGCCAAACGGGCTCACCGAGGAGGTCCACTCAAACACCGGCTTGAGCGAGTACACATAGGAATCACTCGCAGGAACATTGAGCGTCGGCGATGACAGCTCCGCCGGAACGACCGTCAGAGAGTTCGAAGCCACCGTGGTCCCCGATACACTGTTCGAAAACGGCGTGACTTCCGCCTGCCACACCTCGCCGCCCGACGTCTCAGCCGCTGAAACTATGTGTGTCTCATGATTGAACAACAGACCAATCTGCTCAGGCGACAAGACATGCCCATACACTCGGGCATCATCGATATACCCCAGCCACTGACTTGAGCTGGCAAAAGCCGCTACATACACGTTGGGGTCGACAACCTCCCGCTTTGACCCATCAGCAGTGTCACGGTCCACTTCGACACCATCACGGTAGAGAACCATCTCCCCGCTCTCGTAGTCAAATGAAACCGCGACGAAGTGCCACACGTTGTCGCTGAGCACCTCCGGGTCCCGAACAATACTGAAATCTCCGTCGTGACCGGCCGCCAGCCTGCCACCCTGTGAAGATGTCGAGGCAAAGAACACGTGCCCTCCAGTGGAAACATCGCCTGAGAGAATATTCGAACTCCCCGGCCCTGTCCGATACACCCACGCCGTCTTCGTATAGGATTGCTGCGTAGGGAACACCTGGCCCGCTTTCAAATGGTCATTGCCATCGAAATGAAAGCATCCATGACCATCAACGCCGGCGGTCGAATCCCAAGTCGGGTCCCCGACCGACAACAACTCACCGCCGACCCCGGAGAAGTCACGTCTTGCATCGGCAACTCCGCCTTCCATAGGGACATAAAGCTGCATCACGGGAGCATTATCCTTGCGCCAGGCAACCGCCGCCGTGACCGCACTCCCATCGAGCGTGAACAGGCAACTCAGGTCGTCAAT
>CAZXRO010000250.1:0-4661 GCA_964642435.1 uncultured Ignavibacteriales bacterium | reverse complement strand
CGGTAATATCGACAGCGTTTTCCTGGATCGCCTGTTCAAACTGCTCGTCCCCTCGGCGGTCGCTCTGGCCGTCTATCTCGGGATGTGTCTCGTCCTGAGAGTTGAAGGAGTCATCGTGCTCTACAGGGGGCTCAGAAAAATCAAGTAGTGGGGCAATATGGTTCGCAAGTATCCCAGTCTTATCCTTCTGATCGCGGTTGCTGTCGGCATCGCTCTGGCCGATTTCCTCCGCCCGCCGGCCTGGCTGCTGTTGCTGCTCAGTCTGATAGCGCTGCTCGGCGGATTCTATGCCGTCACTGCCCGGGTGCTGAGACTGGCCACCATCCTCTTCACGCTGACCCTCGGCCTGTTCAGCGCTTTCCACTATGCCATTAGCCATTACGACGTCGGCCCGCACCATATCGCCAACGCCATCGAACCAGCCCAGCGATATCACATGGTCGGCCAGGTTGTCGATTGGCCACGCCTGCGCCCCAACCGAACCGAGCTGGTTGTCGAACTGGATTCACTGGCGGCTGCCTATACCTTCCGCCCGGTTCACGGACGCATCATGGTGCGCCTCTCAACACCGACCACCAGCATTCAGCGCGGTGATCGGCTCGAATTCTTCGGCACGATCTACCCGACAATCGAAAGGGAAGACCCCACCGGGTTCGACTACGGGCGCTACCTTCGCCTTGACCGCATTTTCGGTACCGTCTACCTGCCCACCGAGCTCAACATACGTGTCGATCGACGATCCCGAGCAGGTCTGTTTGCCATTGTCGATGGCATCCGCGATGCCATCCGCGAGAGCTTCCAACAGAATCTGTCGCCCACCGCTGCGGCCATCGCATCCGGTTTTCTTATCGGTGAGACACGCGATATTCCCTCTGGCATTTACACCCTCTTCCGGGATACCGGCACTCTGCACGTCCTCGCCGTCTCCGGCTCCAATGTCGCACTGGTTGTCGCCTTCGTTCTTGCCGTCTTGTGGATCTTCCGACCCTCCCGCAACCGACGCTACCTCATACTTCTTCTGGCCATCGCCCTGTTCGCTCTGCTCTCCTACGAGGAACCCTCGGTCTTGCGTGCCTCGCTTATGGCTGTGCTGGTCATCATCGCCCGCTGGATGGGGCGCAACTACGATCTCAACAACATCATCTCCCTGGCCGCTCTGATCATCCTGCTGTTGGCCCCTTCCCAGCTATTCGATGTCGGTTTCCAACTCTCGTTCGTCATTGCCTGGGGGCTTATCCTGACTACACCGCGGATTCTGAAGCGACTGCCCCATAGCATCACCCATGGGCATCGCTGGCTCTATTGGCTCACCATGACCTTCACCGTCACGGTTGTTGCCCAGATTTTTGCGGCGCCCCTGATGCTGTTCTACTTCGGAAGCGTCCCGCTGCTGTCACCATTGGCTAATCTGCTGATCGTCCCCATGACCTCGGTCGGCGTCTGGGCGATGCTCGGAACGCTGGCGTGTGACTTCATCTGGCCTGCGCTGGGCCTTCTGGCCGGCTCGCTCACCACCGTCTGGCTCGAAGGCATTGTGGACGCGCTTCGACTCTTCATAACAGATCGGGATACCATGTGGCAGGTCGCTTCAGTGCACTGGCTGCTTGTGCTCGGCGCCTACGCCACCCTCGTGTTTGCCATTATCGCCATCAACCGTCCTCGTTGGCGCCGGTTGCTCATCATCACCGCTCTCATTGCTCTCAACATACTCCTGATTGCTCGCGTCAGTCGAACCTTCTTTCCGACTCCGCAATCAGAGTTGCTGCTCTTTCGCCTTCCGGGCGGTGTCGCCGGACTCGTCATCGACAACAGCACCCGCCGCGCCGATCTGTTAGTCACCGGTCTGTACGGGCGTACCTATCCGATCCACGAGCGGGTTATCATCCCCGTTCTCGAGCACCACGACATCGACTCTATCCACCGCCTGTTTGTCCTCTCCTCAGACTATGCCGCCCTTGAGGATCTCCTGAGACTGTCCGACCAATACCCGGTCGACAGCGTTCTGATCCACCCTCGCTTGTTACCCAGCGCCACGGACCTCAGGCTCCAGGAGTCGGTTGGCCGAGACCTCCTCGGACTTGTCGCCTGGACCCGTCAAGCTGCCTCGCCAAATACCGATGGTTACTACCCCGAGGCCGATCGCCTCCATTTGGTCATCAACAGCCACCGAGTCAGCTTCCTGGCCGACCTTCCAGCTCTACCCAAAGCGCTCCCCGAATCGGATCTACTAATTCTCAATGCCCCCTTGAATCTCACTGAGGATTCCACCTTGTTGACCACCTTGAACCAATCGAGTACCGTTGTCTGTGCAAGACTTGAACAGCACGACACCGCTACAGCGCAACTTGACTACCGCAGCCCGACCATTATCGATCTGACCACCCGAGGTTACTTCCGACTTGCCCTCGATAGAACCGGCAAGATCGCCCCCATACCAGATTAGTACCGGAAATGACATCAAGATATGTCGGGGTTGGCCCGATAACTATAGAGAAGTGGTACCGTTTCTCTTAACCGCGGCGTTTTCGCGCCTCTGATAGGATAACTCAATGGGATTGTCTGGTAATCTAAAAACTGTCTCATTCCCCGACATCCTCCAGTTGCTGGCAACCGGCAAGAAGAGCGGTGTGCTTGAGATAGGCACACAGAGTCGACAAAAGGAAGTGGCCTTCAAGGGCGGCAATGTCATCTTCGCCAGCGCCGTCAACAGTTCCGAGGATCTCCTGGGGAATATGCTGCTCAGGCGGGGCAAACTGTCCAAGGTCGATCTCGAAAAGGCCATTACCTTGCATCGCCAAACCGGTCGCCAGCTCGGCACGACCCTTGTTGACATGGGCCTGTTTTCCAAGGAAGAAATCGCCGAGTGCCTCAAGCTGCAAATCGAGGAAATTGTCTACAACCTCTTCTCCTGGCAGGAAGGTGAATTCATCTTCCACGAGGGTGCCTCGCCCACCAACGCACCCTTTCTCGTCGAACTCAGTACCATGAATGTCATCATGGAGGGGACACGGCGGATCGATGAATGGCTGGAGATCCAGAAGGTGCTGCCACCCGATGATGTCCTGCTGGCCCTGAACAAGAACCCGAAAATCAACCGAGAGGAAATCACCCTCTCGCTCGATGAATATCGGGTACTTACGCTCATTAACGGCGAACGCACTCTCCCGGATTTGATCAATTCCTCACCTATGGGCGAGTTTGTCACGTGCCGGTCCATCTATCGGCTTATCGTCAACAAAATGGTCGAGGTCATCGGTCGCCGCGAGGAAACCGAAAAGGAGGACGAGGAAGAGGTCATTCTGTCACTCGTCTTCACCATGTTCAATAACTGCTTCGTTAAGATCAGAGATATCATCGAACACATCGTCGGAGAGGACAACAAGCGCTTTAACGCTTTCGTCGCCCAATACCGATCCGGTCTCCTGCGATTCTTCCCCGGGATGGGCGAGGACAGCGAAGTCAAGCCGTCCTATGAGAAGTTCCTCTCCTCAGTCCGTGCCCTGCCGCCGTCCACACGGTACCACCACCTCATGTTCGGACTCCAGACCATGCTCTCCGAGCAACTCGAATTCGTCTTCCAACTGGTGGGCGAGGGCCCCTTCAGGGAAGCCCTGATTGCAGTCAAAAAGGAAATGTCCGAACCACTGGCGTTGCGACGCGAACTGGTCAAACGGTACGGACTCGAGGATAGCTTCTTCAAGACACTAAAGCGAGCCGACAAGGTAGTCAAAATGGTCAGAGGTTAAGATAGCCATGAAACGTACTCTCTTCACAACAGGTGCTGTCGCACTGCTGATGTCCTCTACGGCACACGCCGCCAATGTGGCCGTGATTGCCACGCCGCCAACCCTGCTCGATACCCTCGTGCTCGGATTGGCCATATTCGCCACCGTCACCTCCATGAAGGTGTTCGATCTGGTGCGAGGAGGACTGCTCAGCCGAAGCTGGCAGCTCTTCGCCGGAGGATTCGCAGCCCTCGCCCTGGCACAACTGCTCCGTATTCTCAACGCTATGGAGATACTCACTTTGCCAACTTTTGTTGTGCCGGCCGTCGTTATGATTATGATAGGGCTGTTCATCATGGGCGTCATCCAGACCAGGAAGACGCTGGGATAGCGCGACAATTGAGTTGACACAACTGATTGTGGCTGTTATCTTTACCCGTTGCGCAAAACTTTTGCTCTCGGTAACCGACTAAGAGCAAAGAAGTTATGGGCCAAGAATGCCAAGTACATCGGAATTAGACGACCGCATTAGCAAATGTCAGAAGATTCTCGACGAGGATCCGAACTCCCAGATCTTCGCCGCTCTTGCCGAAGCCTTCCGCAAGAAAGGCGAACTGGATAAGGCCTTCCAGGTCTGTCAGAATGGATTGCGAATCCATCCTTCGTATGGCTCCGCACACCTGGTCATGGCCAAGGTTAACCTCGATCGGGGTCAGTACGACTGGGCAGAAATCGAGGCACAGAAAGCCGCCGAAATCGACGGTTACACTCGTGCCGTCGAACTCTTGCTGGCCGAGGTCTATATCTACAAGGGCGAGTTCTCGGCTGCGATCAAAATGCTTAAGCGACTCCATGAGGCCGACCCCCAGAATACGCAGATCACGAAATTGCTTGAGATCGCCCGCCGCCTGCCAGAGGAACAACGGCAACTGGCAC
>CAZXRO010000249.1:0-4683 GCA_964642435.1 uncultured Ignavibacteriales bacterium | reverse complement strand
CAGCGTTATCTCAACCACCCCCTCGGCCACCAGTTCGCCAATAGAGTTAATAATCCGCTCGGGGGGATGCGGCCGCTCCGCTCCACGAACATACGGGACAATGCAATAGGTACAGTAGTTGGAACAGCCCCGTGAAATCGTCACAAAGGCAGAGAACGAGTTCTCCTTGATGGGAGTCAGGCGGTCGATCTCCTCGTGCCCGAACGCCGTCATCACACGCGAGGTCCCCTCGATTCCCTCGATAACATCCGGCAACTCAAACTGCCTGTCGGTCCCGAGCACGTAGTCCACATGCGGCACATCGGTCAGGAGTTTATCCTTGAGTCGTTGAGCCATACACCCCACCACAGCCAGTTTCATTTGCGGACGGTTGCGCTTGTAACGCTGCATCTCGTTCAGACGCCCAATCGCCCGTTGCTCGGCCTTCTCCCGCACCGAGCAGGTGTTCACCACGATCAGGTCGGCCTCCTCCTCGCGGTCCACCCGACTCATCCCGCGAGTCAACAATGCCGAAGCCAGCGTCGAGGAGTCCGCCATGTTCATCTGGCAACCGAACGTCACGATATGAAATGTCCGTGGGCGCTGGGTATCCGTCACAATTTCTCTCCACTGGTCAGCACAGGTGTGTACAAGCTCGACATCTTACCAATTCCGATGATATCGCCCCAACCACCGGTTGCCAACTAAAAAAGGACCCCCGTCGCCAGGGGCCCTCTTGTATCTTCGACGTTTAACAGAAAGTCGCTATTCTACACATCCCATGACCGGTGCGGGACCCGACTGGAACACGTACGAGACCAAAAAGGTGAGATCTTGCACGTTGATAGTGCAGTCGCCATTCACGTCGGCCAGATTTGGATTGACGGGAGCCTCGGCACCATTGAACAAATAGCCGACCAGCGCTGTCAAATCACCCACGTTCACAGCCCCGTCAGGCACCACATCGCCCGGTAGTCCCTCACCCTCGACAACCGTCAGGCTGTAGGTCCGCCAATCGGTGCCGGTACCGGAATCATCGGTGACCCATACCTGAAAACTGTAGTCTCCAACCTCAGTCGTCACGCCACTGACAATACCATCCGGGCCAAGAGTTAACCCATCGGGCAAACTACCACCGGAGAAGATGAACTGGTAGTTCCCATCGCCGCCCTTCGCCTCAATCGCGTACGAGTACGGCGTGTACTGGCTGGCCGTGTCCATATCGTTCGCCATGGTGATCAAGCGCACACCGAAAGCCTCTTCCCCTTCGTACTTCAACACCCAGTCGGCCGGATCCAGAAGCACGCTGGCCACATTGGCCACGACATTCGCCCGAAGGATCTGCTCGTCCTTGTCGACCCACAGCTTGAGCGTGTCATTGCCGCCGGTCGTATAGTTGACGACAAACGGTATAGGCATCGTGAACACCTGTGGGTTGGATGTCTGCATCTGCTCAATCCAGATATACAAGTCGTACCCTACAGAATCCGAGGGCTCCACGGTCCAGGCCCAGTCATAGTCGGGACGATAGGTGCCATAAATCCACTGGTCGAAATAGAAATCCAGATCCCAGCCGCTGGCCGCCTCCCAGACATTCTTGAAATCCTCGGTCGTGGCTGAACCGTGCTGGTGCTCCGAATGGTAATATGCATCGATACAGGCAAAGAACAACGAGTCCCCGAGCATGCCGCGAAGCATATGCACCACCCATGAACCCTTGTCATACGACAATCCCGAATGGAAAATGCTCCACACATCGGTTGTATCAGCACGATAAATCGTCCCGCCGCCGGTGTAGGCCATGCCATTCATGTAGTTCTGATAGGCGCTCCAGTCCTGATCGGCCAGTGTCCAGATTGCCTCTGAATACGAGGCCCAGCCCTCGTTCAGCCAGATATCTGTCCAGGTCTCGCAGGTAATCATGTCACCCCACCACTGGTGACCTAACTCGTGAGCCACAACCGGCAATGAGAAACCGAAACTGGATCCCCCCATGCTGGTCATTGTCTGGTGCTCCATCCCGCCACCCCACTCAAAATTGGCATGGCCGTACTTCTCATTCCGGAAGGGATACGGCCCAAACGCCTCTTCAAAGGCAGCCATGATATTCGGCGTCTCGCCATAGCGCGGCAGCGAATAGCTATACCAGTCAGGATAGACCGCATGCACCAACGGCAGCGTGTCCGCGCCGCTGTTGTACACATACTCGTCATACCATACCGTGTACTCGGAAATGGCGAGCGAAAACAGGTACGTCACCATCGGATAGCTCACAGAGTAGTAGTATGTGTGAGTATTTCCGGCGGGGCCGACTACAGAATCAAGCGTGCCGTTGGAGGCAACATAGAACGAGGTGTCGACTTCAATCGCTATCGCATACGTATCAGCCTTGTCATCCATACGATCCTTGCACGGCCACCACGACCGAGCGAAGTACGGCTCCGAAAGCGAACTCATCACCTTACCCGTGGCACGTGTATCAAACGAAAACCCCTGAAAACCACCCTCGGTGGGATGACCATCGTAGTAGACCGTGAACGTAAACTGCTCGTCCTGAACGAAGGTGCGTCCCAAATCAACCGACAGGATGTCCCCATTGCGCGAGAATGACAACTGGGAGCTGTCGGTCACAACCGAATCAACATTCATGTTGCTCAGCAAGTCGAGCTCCACCACCTGGAGAAACAGGTCCTCAACCTCGGCAGTCACACCAACCTGCCCAAAAATCCACTCCGTGGTGTCATTGATCCGCATGTAGATGTCATAATGCAGGACATCATAGGCAGTCTGGCTGCTCACAGCCTTCTCCTGCGCCATCAGTTTGCGGTAGAACTGCTGGTCCAGCATCGCCTGTGCCTTGCTCTGCCCTAAACGCTCATGTATCTCCGAGGGCGAAGCCTTGTCCCAGTCGACCTGACCGAGGTCATCGGCCATCGCAGCACCGGTGCCCAGAAAGGCAACGATTAACACCATCATAGTTTGTAGAATCGATCGCGTGGCAAGTGATTTCACGATTGCCTCCAAAACGGCTTGTGGGGTATTCCTATTCTCTCTCTTATCGGTCAAATATGCCTAACAATGCTGTGGCTCATCAGGGTCTGGTGGCAGAGGCCATCTGAATCAGATTGCAGACAACGAAGTTCTCGTGGCAGGTCCACCCAAAAGATATCGGTTAGACCCATAATGTCAACAACGATCCCGTCAGCATAACAATGCCCGGACTTATACAAAGGCGCCGCTATACCTAAGTATAACGGCGCCAGCATAGATTCTGTTGAGTCCAATCCAGGCTTACAAAGCCTGGCAATCTCGCTTACTTCTTGTACGGGTTACCGCACGGAATCGGCCCATCGTTAAACAAGTAGTTCACCAGATAGGTCATATCCTCAATATTGATCCGGCGATCACAATTGACATCCCCAACCCAGCGCTCCGGTTGCGGCATGGGACCGTCAAAATAGAAGTAGTCCACAAGATAGGTCATATCCTGGATATTGACAGTTCCACTGTAGTCAACATCACCCCGGAACTTCCATACCTTCAAGTGCAAAGTCACATCCAAAGGTGAGTTGGTCGCATCCGGCGAGGTGATCTGGAATGTCTCCACATACTGCCCGAACGGATACCCCACCGTGTTGACAATCAACTCCACACCACCGGGGAGATTACCAGCAGTAGTGTCCGGGTAGAACCATCCGATACTCTCGCTGATCTCCCAGGCCATGCAGCCGGGATTCTGGTTGAAAATCGGAAGCACTCCCTTGAGCACCGGGCCTGAATTCTCCTGGCTGGTGATCACAATGCTGTCATTCTGCACAAGAATCTCGGGCGGTTCAGTCGCCTCGAGCATGTTGTACTCAACCACGATCATCTTCGGGCTGTTGATGGCCTTCGGCGCCGAGACCCAGATGGTGTCATAGTACGTACCCAACGGCAAGTCATCGCGCAGCGCCTGAACATAGCCCTGGTCATTTGTCACACCGGAGTCCAGCGTCACCGTAAACAGGTCTGACTCGTATCCGACATAGTAGTACAGCGGGTTATCCTGACCGGAATTATTAACAATCAGATCCTCCTCCGGCAGACCTCCGAAGACTCCCCCCTGGCTGCACTCGTACACATCGAGACTGATCGTATCCTCGTTTACCCAGAGAACGGCAGGGAACTCCACGTACCGCGTCTTTACCAGGACCTGTACAGGGGAGTTCACAGCCTCGTTGGAATACACCCACAAGGTGTCCGTATACTGCTGGAAAGATGACCCGGCATCGACATCGATTCCGATAAACGCCGTATCGGGCGCCGCACCGGAATCGGGAAAGACTGAGGTAATCCGAGGGCCGCCACCTTCAATCCACCAGTTCATGGCCCCCTGGCCACCATTGCGAATGACCAGTTCGATAGGATCCACACTCGTTACATAGTCGGGAATCACCGAATAGACAACAGGCGAATCGACCTCGATAATCGGCAGATCAGAGGCCATCGTCAGGGTGACCGGAATCCGCACGGGGTCGTTAGTCGCCGCTGGATCACTGACAACAACCGTGTCGTAATAGCTTCCAAACGTCAACCCTGTCACATCAACCGCCACATCGACGTCACCATCGTCAACTCCGGAGGTTGGGTTCAACGACAACCAGGGCTCGTTATTCGTCAGCGACCAGTTGAGCGTACCGCCACCGTCATTCGTAATGGTCAGTG
>CAZXRO010000248.1:0-4686 GCA_964642435.1 uncultured Ignavibacteriales bacterium | reverse complement strand
GTAACCCTTCGCTCAGTGTGTGCGCCAAAACCCCACACACTTTCGCACCATCAATCAAAATGTCATTTACCCATTTCAGCTTTGCCCGCCCCATCAACCCCGGCACGCGGTCTATCGCCTCCGCAACCGAAACCGCCGCCAGGGCCATGAATCCCGCCCCGAACCGCTCGATCACAGCCTGTGGGCCAAAATACACCGACAGGTAAATGTTCCCCCGAGGCGACGACCACGCACGCTGCTTGAATCCGTGAAACCGCCTCCCTTCTCCAGCCAGACACAGTATGCCATGCGGCAGGCTCTTGTCCTGCCGCGCACGCTCAATCAGTACGTCGTACTGCGACTGCTGCGCTGTCTCCACCAGGAAGAAATGCCCGAACTCACCGCCATTGGGCAATTCCGCGCACAGCAACGTATCCATGCCGTACAGGGCACCCACCAGCCCGCCAACCGATTCCGACCACTCGTCCACCGGCTCCCACACCCCGGGCACTCCTTGCAGCACTCCCTCGGCAAACTCTATATTGTCGGTACAAATTATCACCCATTCTCCCTCTCAACTGTTCGCCCAAGTCTACCATATCTTCCCAACAAGAGCAAGCCTGTTCACAGTTCCGCCCAACTGCGCTCTTTCCGCTCAAAGTTTCTGAAGAATAAAAGAAAAATCTCCAAAAAGACCTTGACCGTTTGCCCCGTCCCGATATATTGCCGCTTGTGAAAAAAGTAACCAGCCGCAAGCTGGAAAACGGTTAGGAGTCTGTCCAAATGGTGACGAAAAAAGAAGCCCTCGAGTATCACGCTCAGGGCCGTCCCGGCAAGATTGAGGTTACGTCTACCAAACCTTGCCGAACTCAACGCGACTTGTCGTTGGCCTATACCCCCGGCGTCGCTGAACCCTGCATGGAAATCCACAATGATCCCGCTGCGGTCTACAAGTATACCGCCAAGGGAAACCTCGTGGCCGTCGTGTCCAACGGTACCGCCGTTCTTGGTCTCGGAAACATCGGCGCTGCCGCCGGAAAACCGGTCATGGAAGGCAAGGGTGTGCTCTTCAAACGCTTCGCCGATGTCGATGTCTTCGATATCGAACTGGACACCCAGGATCCCGATGAGGTCATCAAGTGCTGCCAGCTGCTCGAACCGACCTTTGGCGGCATCAACCTTGAGGACATAAAGGGGCCCGAGTGCTTCTATATCGAGGAAACCCTCAAGAAGACCATGAAAATCCCGGTCTTCCACGATGACCAGCATGGCACCGCCATTATCTCGGCAGCCGCGTTGCTCAACGCACTCGAACTCGTCAACAAAGACATCGACAAGATCAAGGTCGTATACTCCGGCGCCGGTGCTGCCGGTATCGCCTGCGCCAAGCTCTACTGCGCGCTCGGCGTCAAGCACGAGAACCTCCTTATGGTCGACAGTAAGGGCGTCATGTACGAAGGACGCGGCGAAACCTTCAACAAGTACAAACAGGAATTCGTCCGCAAGACCGATGCCCGTACGCTCGCCGATGCTATGGAGGGTGCCGATGTCTTCGTTGGCGTCTCCATCAAGGACCTCGTCTCCAAGGATATGGTCAAGAGCATGGCCGACAATCCTATCATTTTCGCCATGGCCAACCCGGATCCGGAAATTACGTATCCCGATGCTGTCGAGGCGCGCTCCGATGTCATCATGGCTACCGGCCGCTCCGACTACCCGAACCAGGTCAACAACGTGCTCGGATTCCCGTTCATCTTCCGCGGCGCGCTCGATGTTGCCGCGACCGCCATCAACGAGGATATGAAAATCGCCGCCGTCAAGGCGCTCGCCAACCTCGCCAAACAAGACGTCCCCGATTCCGTCGCCCGCGCCTATGGAGTCGACCACTTCTCCTTCGGACGTGAATACCTTATCCCGAAACCGTTCGATCCACGCATACTCGCCTGGGAAGCCTCAGCCGTCGCTCAGGCAGCCATGGACTCCGGCGTTGCCCAGCATCCCGTCGATATCGAGGAATACAAGGAACAGCTCGCCCGACGCATCGGCCAGGGGCGACGCGTTGTCCGAATCCTCAAGAACAAGGCCCGTCGCGACCCCAGGCGCATCGTCTTCCCCGAAGGCGAGTCTCCCAAGATTCTCCGCGCGGTGCACCAAATTGTCGAGGAGGGAATCGGAAGACCCATCCTGCTCGGCAGCAAGAGCCTTATCAATTCCATTGCCGCCGAATCCGAAATCAAGCTCGATGGCGTGCAAATCATCGATCACCTCCAGAGCGATCGCCGTGAAGCCTACGCCCAGAAACTGTATGAAAAGCGCAATCGCAAGGGAGTAACGCTCGACAAGGCCCGCGAACTACTCAACGACCGCTCCTACTTCGGCTGCATGATGCTCGAGGCAGGGGATACCGATGCTGTCCTCTCAGGCATCAAGCACGAGTATCCGTACACTCTCAGGCCCGCATTGCAGATCATCGGCCTCAAAGAAGGCGTCTCGCGTGCCGCCGGCGCCTTCATTCTGTTCAAGCGCGATAGGCTCATGGTCTTCGCCGATACCACCGTCAATGTCAATCCCTCCGCAGAACAACTCGCCGAGATCGCTCTCGGCACCGTCCGCCTCTGTGAACGCCTTGACATCGAACCGCGTATCGCTATGCTGAGCTTCTCGAACTTCGGCTCGGCCGAATACCAGGAATCCATCAAGGTGGCCAGGGCCGTAGATCTCGTCAAACAGGAAGCCCCCGATCTCATTATCGACGGAGAGATGCAGGCCGATACCGCCCTCATGCCGGAATTCATGAAGGAACACTTCCCGTTCTCCAAGCTCAACGAGGCTGCCAATGTGCTGATCTTCCCGGATCTCAATGCCGGTAATATCGCCTACAAGCTTGCCCAGCGTATGGGCGGGTGGGAAGCGCTCGGACCAATCCTCCTCGGATTGTCCAAGCCCGTTCATGTGCTCCATCGCACACTCGATGTCAACGAAATCGTCGATATGGCCGCCGTTGCCGTCGTCGATGCCAATCGCGCATGAACTGACATAACATCGTTATTTCGCAATCGGTAGTCATACCAAAAGCGGCCGGGTCCCCGGATGGACTCGGCCGCTTTCCTTCATTTCCTGCTTCCTGTCCACTTTTTGTTTGCGCTTTCGTCTGCAAACGGCTAAACTATTGTGTTTCAGGGATCGATATTAGTACAAAGCGGCCCAAAGATTTAGCCGCGGGACCATAAGTTAAAAGGATTTAACTTGGGCTTCTTCGATTTTCTGTCAAGTGACATCGGTATCGATCTGGGGACGGCCAATACACTCGTCTACGTCCGCAATCAGGGTATCGTGCTCAACGAACCCTCCGTGGTCGCCATTGAGCAATCGTCCGGCAAAGTACTCGCCATCGGCGCCGCCGCCAAGGAAATGATGGGACGTACGCCGGGGGGCATCGCTGCCATTCGACCACTCAAAGATGGGGTTATTGCCGACTTCGAGATTTCAGAAAAACTGATCGCAAACTTCATCCGACGTGTCGTGCGCCACAAATACCTCATGAAACCACGGGTGGTTGTCTCCGTCCCGTCGGGGATCACCGAGGTCGAAAAACGCGCCGTCCGTGACTCCGCCGAAAACGCCGGAGCCCGTGAGGTCTACCTGCTCCAGGAACCCATGGCCGCCGCTATCGGTGTCGGACTCCCTGTCGACCAGCCCTCCGGATGCATGATTATTGACATCGGCGGCGGCACCACCGAGATCGCCGTTATTGCCCTCAACGGTATCGTCAGCGATACCTCCATCCGCGTTGCCGGCGATGAACTCAACGATGCCATCATCATGTACCTGAAGAAAAACTACAACCTGCTCATCGGTGAGACCAGGGCCGAGAAGGTCAAGATTCAAATAGGCTCGGCAGCACCGCTCGAAGAAGAGCTGACTATGGAAGTGGCCGGACGCGATACCATTTCCGGGCTGCCTCGAAAAATAGTAATAACCAGCGAGGAAATTCGCGAGGCCCTGAAAGAACCCATCGCTGCGATAATAGAAGCCGTTACCCTGACCCTCGAGAAGGCGGCACCGGAGCTGGCCGCCGATTTGATTGACAACGGAATACACATCTGCGGTGGCGGGGCGCTGCTCAGGGGTATGGATAAAGTGCTGGCAAACGCCACGGGACTGCGGGTCGAAAGAGTGGAGGACCCCCTCAGCGCGGTGGCGATGGGAACCAGCATATACCTCGACAACCTCGAGCTGCTCAAAGAGACAATGGACCACAGCGATTACGGCTGGGAATAATTCCGCACCTGCTTTGTCCGGCTGAAAACAGGTGCCCTGTACGAAGAAATTTGGATTGTTTCCACGTAACCGCAAAGTTCCAGTCACGAACAAAGTAGGTGCGGGATGAAAAGATAGAAGGAACGCCGCTATGGCACGGAAGCGACATCGTAATATCTCAACTAAAATGCTTTTCATCTGGCTGACCCTGGCCGGTGGCATCCTCCTTTTGACTCCGCAGAATATAACCGGCAAATTCCAGGGCGCGTTTACGCACATCTTTCGTTTCCCTCTCCGCGTCGGCAGGACCGTCTCATTATCGGCGAGAGTTGACGATACCGGCGCTGCCGGTTCCAGCCGAACCGAAACCCAGTACCAGAACCACATCGCCAACCTCGCCGCCCAGCTTCACCAGAAGAATCGCCGTATCGAACAGCTTGCGAATAT
>CAZXRO010000247.1:1786-4698 GCA_964642435.1 uncultured Ignavibacteriales bacterium | reverse complement strand
GGTCGTTTGGCCTCTGTAGGCATATAGAAGAAGCCATCAATTGCCACCGTCCGGTTTCGCAAAGCACGGAACATGCCCTTTCGGAATGCCTCCTTCACCTTGTGGCCAAGTCTTGCAACACCGGCACACTCTTGAAGGCGAGCCAAGAGAACATGCTTATGAATTGGCCCTTCTACTTCGACAATGTGACTTACAGCAGCCGCCATTTCATCATAGCATGTGTAGTCAGGGTTGTATTGGAAAGCTACATCATCACAGTTTGCAGTCTTATATCTTGGCACCGAGATTCGTGCTTTCTTGGCTTTTCCCCTCTGAATTCGTTCTACCTCGCTCGACCTGCGGATGTTCGACTCCCTTTTGCCGTGCCTGGTATTGTATCCCTGTGTCTGCGCTTTCTCAATGGCCGCACAGCACTTTCGCAGCTCAACCTCCGGGTTTTGGAACCAGTCTGTACTCCAGATACGATGGATCGTCCATCCAAGACCCTCAAGTACTTCCTGGCGTATGCGATCACGGTCCCGGGCAGTTCTCGAACTATGGTAACTGGCCCCATCACACTCTATCCCGAGAACGTAGCGTCCTGGCTTCTCAGGATCAACCACAGCGATGTCAATGAAGAACCCCGCCGACCCAACCTGCCTGTGGATTTCGTAACCGGCATGGATTAGAGCCTGTCCAACAAGCTCCTCGAAGAGAGAGTCGGCCCCGCCTCCTGACGGAACCGGCATATCGTACTCACCAGTTTGTGCGTACTTCAGGAACCGTTTCAGAGCGATCACTCCCCGTGCATTTGTCTTGCTTAAGTCGATGTCGTTGTGGGTCAGATTGGAGAAGACAACACACCGCATTCTTGCCCGAGAGATGAGCACATTCAGCCGCCGCTCTCCACCATTATTGTTCAGGGCTCCGAAGTTCATCGCTACTGACGAGTCGGGACCGGATCGTCCGTACCCGATGCTGATGAAGATCACATCGCGCTCGTCACCCTGTACGGACTCGAGGTTCTTGATGAAGAAGGGCTCTCTTTGATTCTCAGTGAAGAAAGCCTCAATGTCCGGATTCTCGAGCCGCAATCTCTCGACCTCGTCCTGAACGGCGTGCATCTGAGCCATGCTGAAGGTTGCTACGCCGAGTGTCTCCTCACCATGTTCCTTCGCATGTTGTATCACTGCTTCAGCTACTGCAAGGGCTTCCTGCTTGTTAGTGCGCGTTCGTCCTCTATCATAGAAGGCCTCCGGCAAATGTTCGAATTTCAGGCCCAGATAGTTAGTACCATTCCCATTGGACGGACTGGGGAAAACAAACAGACGGTTGTTGTAGAATTCGGTGTTGGAGGTCATGATCAGAGATTCGTGTCGGCTTCGGTAGTGCCATCGAAGCATCTTCTCAGGAGCACCCCGGGCAAGCATCAAACCGAGGATGCTCTCCATGTCTGAAGTGATGTTTAGATCATCATCCTCTTCGTCAGAGTCCATCATAGTGTCGAAAAAGCTCGTGGGGGGTAACTGCTTGTCATCGCCGACAACCACCAACTGCTTGCCTCTTAGGATTGCTCCAAAAGCATCTACGGGCTTGACTTGGCTGGCTTCATCAAACACAACCAGATCAAACATGGCAGTCTCAGGTTTAAGAAACGCCGCCACGGACATTGGGCTCATCATAAACACCGGCTTTATAGCCTTAATGGCATCCCCCGCCTCCGTCAGCAAACGTCTGATCGGCAAGTGCCTACTCTTCTTCTGGAACTCACGCATAAGAATGCCCACTTGTCCCTGATCGAAGCCTCTTGGGAGTGTCTCCCAGTGCCGATAGGCAATGCGCGCCCGATTGTACTCAAGGTGCATTCGGTCTAAGCCTCGGAACTGTCGAATCGATTCCTCATGGTTCGCTCCAATGAAGTCCCGCAACTCAGGGTGTTCGGACAGGACGTGCTTGAGCAGGTTGTTCAGCAACAGGTACTGGAAGTAGCTCACAAGCTTCTTATTGGCTGCGTGCCAATCAGTGGCAATGTCAACCACCCAGACAAGCCCCGATTCCACCAGGCTCTTCCTGGCATTGTTGAACCGCACTTGCTCTCCAAGACGATCGAGGGACTTGGCCATCGTGTCGAACAGAGTGGCGATCCTGTCAAGGTCCCATTCGGCGCGAACAGTGCTGCTTACCAAGTCGTTGACCTGCAGACGCTGCAGAAGATCACGGAGCTCCTGATCACATTCACTCAGTAGCTTGTCCAACGCCTGTATGTCCGGCTCAAGGGACTTGATGGCGCGACTTCCTGACATGAACTTGATGATGCCGACTGGAATGGGGGAATCACCGAAGTCCTTGAAGAGCTTGAGAATCCAGTCAGTGACTTTGCGCAGCACAACCCAATCGGAACGAGTACCTTGCCATTGAACGCCGAACATCTCGTGGCCAATGCCGTCGCTCTCCGTGATACTCTCCTCAAGTTGCTTCCCGCGCATTAGCTGCTCAACCAGAGATAGCATCTCCTGGGGGGACAGCCGCTCGTCTTGCACCAACAGGCCCTTGACCTGCCTTCTTGCCTTGCGGTAGTTCGAGACGAAGAAGCGGTACCACTTGCTACTGTAGATTCTTAGAGAACCCCTGGTCTCAAGAAGGTCAACTTTCCATGCTTCAGGTATAACCCTCTTGCCGACAGCGGACTCAATCTGCGAGTATTGAAGGCCCTTCTCTACGAGATCGAAGACGATGTCACGATTAGCCTGCCATTCGCGAATGCTACTCTTCACTCCCTCCAGCTCTGGAGCGAGGAGTGCGCGCTGCAGTCCGGCAGCGAAGGCGCGACACTCATCCAGACGCAGAGAGAACGTCATGCTGCAAGCTTCGGATAGCGTCATCACCAGATGTTGAACCTGTCGCACGATATCGGCGGTCCGCTGGAGACGAGA
>CAZXRO010000247.1:0-1776 GCA_964642435.1 uncultured Ignavibacteriales bacterium | reverse complement strand
AACTCCCGGCGATCCGCAGGTAGCGTCACTGTCAGCCCGGAGACCGCAAAAGGATGTTCTTTTGGAGGCCCCATCTCGGACACAGCTCTTTGCATGGACGTGGTTTCAGATACCCACTTGTCGAAATCCGCGGAGTTCCAGTCATGGGGCAACGTCTCAGACACACGTATTTCTAATGGAAGCTCTTCCTTATCAAGCTCCTGCGAGTGTTGTAAGAGCTGACCAAAGATTCTAAATGGTGTGAGATTCGTTTGGCCGATAGGCTTGTGCAGGGAGTTCGCATACCCATTAAGCCTCTGAATCAGCTTCGCATACTGGTTGAGTTCTCGTTTGCCAGACCCAACCACCGGCTTGCCAAGCTCATGTGTTCTCTTTAGTTCGGCGAGAATGTTCTTCTTCTTGGCATTGTGACTATGGAGCTCCAGGCATGCATCCCCCAAACCCAGCGTGTCCATTCTTCGCTTGACGACCTCCAAGGCTGCCATCTTCTCTGCGACAAAAAGGACGGACTTCCCTTCTGCCAAAGCGCGTGCGATTATGTTGGTAATGGTCTGTGACTTACCAGTCCCTGGAGGCCCCTGTACCACCATAGTTGATCCAGCCGAGACATTCAGCAAAGTCAGCAGCTGGCTCGAGTCAGCTTCCACTACCAGATTCGACTTGTCCGGCGGCAGGACAGCATCCAATTGCTCGTCGTCACCGAGTTCAAGAATCTGCTCTGAGAAGCCTGTTTCCAGCAGGGCAGACATAATCCCATGATTTCGGGGCTTCCCACCGTCAGGCCACACGTCTTCCCCCAAGTCGCGATACATCAGAAACTTACCAAAAGAGAAGAACCCCAGCGAAACCTCATCACGCGAGATCGACCATCGCGAGCGACCAGCTACGCACGCCTCTATTTCGTCGAAGTAATCGTACAGGTCCAGGTCTTCGCACTCAGGCATGTTGGGTAGTTCTATACCGAAGTCGAACTTCAGCTTGGCATACAGCGACAGGTTTTCATGGATTTCCTCACCATCGTACTTCAGCAAGAACCGGTCTCGAGCAGTTGTTCGACTGAGTTCCACAGGCACCGTCACAAGAGGAGCGACTCTAAGCTTCTCACTGCTGTCATCTTCGTACCAGTGCAGCATGCCCAGGGCCAGGTACAAAATATTGAAGCCCCGCTCCTCTATGTAGTTCTTCGCATAGTGATGGATTTTCAGAAGACGTGATTGCAGATTGGACTTGGTGTAGGGTGTCTGAAGGTACTTGTCAGTCAGCCTGCTCTTGGCATCGTCATCGTTCCTTGTCCCGCCATTGGACTCCTCATCCTCAGGCAGGAAGTACATGTTCTTACCCTGGGATACCAGAATCTTGAAGAGTTCTCGAGAACTCTCATCAACGACATCGACTGACTTGGCTTTCGACCTTCGATAGTTCAGTAGCGAGTTTCTGAGGCCTAAGTCAAGTAACTCATTCCGCGATACTTCGAGCCGCTCCGCGACACCTGCGCCTTCACCTGAAAACATCGATTCGATGCCCACCTTCAAAATCTAGTTCACTCGTTCAACCCTGGCTGTATGGGATTAATATAGTCAATTGCGGTTTTTGTGCAAGGTGTTAGACCCACTGCTTCAGATCGCGAGGTCTCGGCCACTGAACTTCATTCAATCGGGCAATACGCCCGGCGCGTACTGTCCACTATCACCTTAACGTCTTTGCACCCGTCTAGACTGAACTGGTACATCGTGTCTCCCGGCGTCACCATCGGGAGGATTTCAACCGATAGACGGT
>CAZXRO010000246.1:0-4720 GCA_964642435.1 uncultured Ignavibacteriales bacterium | reverse complement strand
CCAGTGGCGGCGCCAGCATGAAGATCGCCATGACACCGGCCACGGCAAAGGCCGTGGCAAACGGCGCGTGGGAATGGACACAGGCGTTGATTTCCGGACGCTCGCGGTACACAGCCAAGTGCATGGCCAGCTCCGAGGAGGCCTTGTTCTTGCCCTGCAAGTGCTTGCCGTTCTGATCGACCAGCACTAAATCATCGGGCGACAACCGGCCCTTGGCCAGACCGCTCGGGGTAACCATAATCCGGTCGTCATCGAGCTTGACCGACAGGTTTCCATCGGTCCCCACAACCAGTTTCTGCTCCCAGAGCCAGCGAGCGGTGTCGATAATCTGTTTTTTCATCGTAAACGGTGATGCCATTGCGTCTTGAAGGTAGACCGTTTCAGTATAAATGTCAATAGGATAGCGCGGTACACAGGCCGGATGCCGGCCAGATTGGCTCATGCAGCGGATAATTCGATAGTTTTCGGTTATTTGTTTGAATCAATTGCCCCTGGAAAGCGTTATCAATATAGAGCCGCTTACAAAAAGTATTGACAATCGCATCGGATTTGCGTATTATTCGAGGCTTTAACTTCTGGAGGACAAAGCAGGCTTGGCAGACCGCTACTTTCCCTCGTCCCCTCCGCATTCCAAGAAACGCACGGCGTCCAGTGCGCTGGCCGTGGTCGTTTTTGCTTTGGCTGGAGTGCTCATAGGGGTATTAGTCGCATCCAATCTGGATTTCTCGCCGTCCAGCGTGGCCCAGTCACCCTCAACGGGTGCCGCCTACGGTGGAGCGTATCCGGTGGTGCAGGTCGATGGTGACCTGCAGTCGCCGTTTGTATCGATTGTGGAGTCAATCCAGGACGCCGTGGTGAACATATCCGCCAAGACGGGTGGTGAGGGTCTCCCCTGGTGGCACCGGGAGTCTAACACATCTAATGGCTCGGGCTTTTTCTTCAGGACCGACGGATATGTGCTCACCAATTACCACGTCATTGCCAATGGCGAGGAACTGGTGGTTCGGACCTCGACCGGCTACGCCTACGATGCCGTGCTGGTGGGAGCCGATCCGCACACCGATCTGGCCGTGCTGAAGATCGACCCGGAAGATGAGATTGTCGCGATACCGTTTGGTGATTCGGACTCGATCCGGGTGGGCGACTGGGCGATTGCCATCGGCAATCCGTTCCCGCAGCAAGGCCTTGACCGGACGGTAACAGTGGGGGTGATTTCGGCCAAGGGTCGCAGTAACCTTCGCTTTGGCTCGGACACGCCGCGGTACCAGAATTATATTCAGACCGATGCCTCGATTAACCCGGGCAACTCCGGCGGCCCGCTGTTGAACTTGCGTGGCGAGTGTATCGGTGTCAACGCGGCCATCTCGAGCCCTACGGGCTCATCGGTTGGGATAGGATTTGCGATACCGATTAATATAGCGCGGGCCATTGTGCCCGATCTCATATCTTCGGGCCGCGCCAGCCGCGGCTGGCTGGGCGTCTATATTGGTGGCAATGTTGACGAGCGTGAGGCTCGCCGCCAGGGTATGGATGCTGTGCATGGTGTCGTGATTGATTCGGTGTTCACCAATTCGCCGGCCGAGCGGGCCGGACTTCGTGATGGGGACATCATAGCCTCGTTCAATGGCACACTGGTCGAGAATGTCGGCCAGTTCACGGTTCTGGTATCTACCATTCGCAAGGGTGAGACGGTAGCGATTGAGGCCTACCGCAACGGGGAACGATTGTTACTTGAGACGACGATAGGAGATCGCGACACATTCCTGGCGGGTACCGAGACGAGGGATGATTTTGAACTGGAGACCTGGCTGGGCATGGAAGTGATAACCTTCTCGCCGCAGGTTGCCCAGGCGCTGGGTCTGGAGCATGTGGACGGCGTCTATGTGCGCCGGATATACGCCAACAGCCCGGCCGCGAATTCCTCGATTTCGCGCGGGACTATCATTCTGCAGGTGAACGACGTACAAATTGAGTCCTTGTCTGACTTGCGTCGGTCGTTGACCGAGCTGGGTGAACAGACGAGTCGAATACCGTTGATAGTTCAGGAGCCTGACGGTACGATTGCGCGTAAAGTCATCCGGCGTTAGGCCGGATCTGGCGATAAAGGAACCTGGTAACTGAAGCGTTGTACAAAGGCAACGTTGAATAGTGTAAGCCCCGGCGAAGAGCCGGAGATTTGAATGGGAAGGAGCTGTTAGTAGACCGTGGCTAAACAATCCCTCAAGTATCGCGACGAAGACAGGTCGTTGGACCTTTACCTCCGCGAAATCGGGGAGACACCTCTCATTACTGCAGATGAAGAAGTGCGCCTGGCGCGTCGGATCAAACAGGGCGACAAGAAAGCCCTGGAGAAACTGACAAAGGCCAATTTGCGCTTCGTGGTCTCGGTAGCAAAACAGTATCAGAACCAGGGTTTGTCCCTCGCCGATCTTATAAATGAAGGCAATATTGGCCTTATCAAAGCGGCTAAGAGGTTCGACGAAACCCGTGGATTCAAGTTCATCAGTTATGCTGTCTGGTGGATTCGCCAGGCTATATTGCAGGCGCTGGCCGAGCAGAGCCGTATCGTGCGGCTCCCGCTCAACCGGGTGGGTACCCTGCACAAGATCGGCAAGATCTCCAGTCGCCTGGAACAGGGGCTGGGGCGCGAGCCATCGCCCGATGAAATCGCCAAGGAGCTTGAGCTCTCGGAGAATGAAGTCTCTGACACGTTGAAGATCTCCAACTCGCATCTGTCGCTTGATGCACCGTTCTCGGTGTCCGAGGACAATTCGCTGATCGATGTGCTCGAGGACGAGTACCAGCCCTCGCCCGATGAGGCGCTGCTGAAGCAGTCGTTGCGAGTGGAAATAGAGAAGGCGCTGGACACGCTGACTCCGCGGGAGGCCGAGGTGATCAACCTGTATTTCGGGTTGAACCACGAGAAGGCACTCACGCTGGAGGAGATCGGGGCGAGGTTCTCGCTGACCCGGGAACGTGTCCGCCAGATCAAGGAGAAGGCGATTCGACGCCTGCGGCACGCCTCGCGGAGCCGTTCGCTTCGGGCGTACCTGAATTAGACTGTGTTTTTGTGACACTGGGAATTTCCCCGCGGCCGCTTCACATTGCTGGAGCGGCCGTTTTGTGTTGGGGGGCGCACGTGAGTCTCTATTCTCGGCGGCGACGCCTGAATTGACGGTATCCGCATGCCCCGAGCACGCCAACTACCACTACCACCGAGACGATGGTAATCAGCCGAGCGCGATGATATCGCTCGGGGTTGTAGCGGAATAGCACTTCGTGCTGCCCCGCGGGAACTGCCACCGTGCGGAAGCTGCCATAGGCACGCTGCAGCACTGCCTTTTCACCATCGACAAACACCTCCCATGCGTGATACCAGTTGTCGGTGAGGACGAGCAACTGGTCGCGGTCGGCACTGGTCGCAACCGTGATCACATTGGGCGTGTAGTCAGTAATACGAGCTGCAGAATCGGGCGCCGAGGGCGGTTGCGGTGACAGCTCGGGCCGGGACTCGAGATAGACCGTTTGGCGCAAATCGACATCGCCGTTGAGAACCTGCTCGTAGATATCGCTGCGAGACTCCAGTACTTCATAGCCGCCAACCAGGAACGCACGAGGGAAGCGGTAGTGATTCCGAAGAACGACAGCATCGCCAACCACGGCCAGCGTGTCCAGCGGCTCCGGCCCAACCAGCGGGTCGGGTTTAGCCGTGCCACGAACGTGGTTGACGATATAGCCAACATTGGCGAGGTTCAGAAATCGCCCATTGAATATGTTTGGGACCAGTTGCCCCCGGTGGCGCGTGAGATCTCGATACCAGTTGAGCTCGTTGCCATGATACCCGGTGGTCGACATCACGCCGTGAGTGGCGGCATGGTACGTGTGAATATTGTAGCCCATTCCCTGGGCACGGTCAAAAACCTCATGTGAGATGAACCACTGGGTAAGCGGACGATCATTGAACTCCCGATCGAAGTCCAGGGTCGAGATGAACCGTCGATCAAGCCAGAATCCCTCAACAATGACCAAAGAACAAAGTGCAACAGCACACAACTGCCGATACGTTCCGCCAAGCGACCATCTGACCAGAAGCGCTGCGACCCAGACGAGAATCGCTGAGACACACAGATATGCGGTCATCCTGGGCACGTAGCCAAGAGCTATTGCGTACTTGGAGTTGGCGGCCATATTATCGAACAGAGAGCTGTAAAAGCAATACGCATAGGCCTTGAGTGCACTCTCGGAGGCCAAGAGAAAGAACAGTGCTACGGCTGAGATAGCCATCGGCCATCCCCAGAAAAGAACACGAGAAAGCCACGTGCCGGCACCGCGGGGGCGACGGCGATCGAGGATTCCCTGGACCAACGCTCCGCCAAGATATGCAACTGCGAAGACGAATATGAACATGGATGTGGCTGGGGCTCGGAACTTCCGAATCAGTGGGACTCCATGGTAGTACAGACCGAAGAATGGGGTCTCCGCGCCAAGAGCGTAGATGAACACCACGACGGCGGCTCCTCCCCAGAACCAGGACTGGCGTCTTCTGAAGGCCACGACAGACAACAGAGCTATAAGGATCGCCACTGCCCCCACGTTCTCCGAATTGTCCTTGAATGTATTGCGTCCCCAGTACCGGAGGCTGGCGTCACCCGGTGAGTCAACCCCTGCAAATCCCGGGGCGGCCTGGCTAACCACTTCTTCCAAGTGAAGCGACCATGCC
>CAZXRO010000245.1:390-4764 GCA_964642435.1 uncultured Ignavibacteriales bacterium | reverse complement strand
CCATCGCCGCTTGCCAGCGCGAGGTGGGTGCGGTAGTCCACGGGGTGTCATCCACGGTTCCCTTCAGGGGGCAAATGAACTGACGTGGCAGCAGCTGTGGCCGCAAAATGCCTAAGGCGTTCTACCGATGTGGTGTCATCGCTGCTCCATCGATGTGGCAGAACTCCGGGAACGGAATTCTGTCCTTCGGATGCTGATGGGGTCCTAGGGTCGTCCGGCTTAAGATCGGCGGGCATGCGAATTGTGCACGACCGCAGAAACTTTTCTTTCCAAAAGGGCGTTTAACAGGTAACTCACCTACTGCAAGCTTCGTGAGGGGAAGCTGCCCGGCTGGGCAGCTTTATAGTAGCGGCAGACTTGTTCGGTGGTATTCCATATACCTGACTGCTTTCGAAAACAGCATCAACCACGTAATCTACCTTGCGCTAAATGGTTATGGCGAAAGCAGAAACGGTACGCTTGTGAAAAAAGGTGCGATTTTGATTGACAGGATTCGAAGGCGGTTTATATTGACCTCACCTCGCAGAGTTACCATACCGCCTCCTTATCAACTGCGATTTAACACACGTTTCTGATAATCGGAGAGAACCAGAATGGCTGGCTGGCATTTTGAATACACAATCGATGTCGACAAGGAAAATCGGATCGTTACCGAGAAGATTTTCGGTGTCTGGAAAGAAGAGACCGCGAGGTCGTTTGTGGAAGAGTACGAAAAGGAAGTTGCTGAGATAACCGATCAACCGTGGGTGCGCCTGTGCGATTTAAGCAACTGGAAGACCGCGACACCAGAGGTGATCAACATTATCGGCAGGCATCTGAAGTGGTGTCGGGAGCGCAATTTGGCCTGGTCGGTGAACATCATTGACAACCCGGTCACCTACGGGCAGCTTCAGCGGATGTTCGACAAGGGTGGCACGCGTGAGATATCGCGGACCTTCCGGGATCGCAAAGAGGGCGAAAAGTTCCTGCGCGACAAGGGGTTCAACACCAACGGCGCCCCCTCCGGCACGCCCTTTCGACGGTAGCACTATTCTTCAATTGGCTACGAGAGAAGCCGCCGACTCCCGTGTGGGAAATCGGCGGCCTTGTTGTATCTGACTCTGTGTGTTCGGCGCTATTTCTTCAGGTAGCGCTTAAACCACTTGTCAATCCACTCCAGTCGAGCGATACGCCGATCAGGACGACCGTGGCGCGAGAGGCCATGTGGTTCCTGCGGGAAGCGTACCATCTCGACTTCCTTACCGAGTCCCTTGAGCATGACAAACATCTGCTCGGCCTGTTCGTGGTGGCAGCGCAGATCCTGCTCCGAGTGAATGATAAGCACCGGGGTTTTGACGTTCTTGAAATGCGTGATCGGGGAACACCGTTCGTAGACCTCAGGATTCTCCCAGGACCAGCCGCCGAATTCACGGCGGAGAGCATAGCCGATATCCGAGGAACCCTGGAACGAGCGCAGATCAACCACCGATCGCTGGGTAACAGCGGCGCGGAAACGGTTGGTGTGACCGATGACCCAGTTGGTCATATAGCCGCCATAGGAGCCGCCGGTGATACCGATGCGTTTGGGATCGATATACTTCTGGTTTTCCATCCAATCGGCAGCGGCCGTGATATCCTTGTAATCCAGTCCGCCCCAGGAGGCGATAATTGCCTCGGACCAGGTGCGACCTCGGCCGGCGCCGCCGCGCGGGTTGGTGTAGAAGACAACATAGCCCTGTGCAGCCAGCCATTGCATTTCGTGCATGAAGCTGAAGGCGTACTGGACACGGGGACCGCCGTGAACTTCGAGAATAGCCGGGTATTTCTTCGATGACTTGAAATCGGGAGGCTGGACCACCCAGCCCTGCACCTCGGTGTCATCGAATGATTTGAAGCGTACCTCGCGGGTGCGGCCAAGTGTGATCTCATCGGCAATGAAGCCGTTGAGCTTCGAATGCGTCTTGGCTTTCTTCTCTCCCTGATAGGTTGTGGGGCAGCTCTTGATTTCAGAAGGGTTGGAAAGGTCGGCGTAGATGATTGCGGCTGTGCGAGTCTTACCGTTGACAGCAAAGCCCCGGATGTGGCAGTCCCCGCGGAAGATGCGGGTCGGCTTGCCACCTTTGGCGGGGACATAGAACATGTTGGTGATCCCGGTGTCGCTGGCCAGGAAGTAGACTCGCTTGCTGTCGGCCGACCACATTATCGGGTCGTACGCGGTCTGTTCGCCGGTGTCGGTAATAGACTCATCGTAGCACTGCCGGTCGAAGTCCGGGACCAGGTTCTTCGCCTTTGATTTGCCCGACACATTGATCTTCCAGATGTGAATTGGCGTGACGCCCCAGGCATCGCCGGGGTTGTCGTGGCCGAGATAGGCGACATTGCGGCCATCGGGGGAGAACACCGGGGCCATCTTGGGGCCCTCGGGCGCAGGGAGACTCTTCTCCTTGCCGCCATTGAGCGGTTTGATGAACAGCTCATCGAGACCATCGTCGAGGTCGGGGTCTTTGGCGCGGTTGGAGATATAGACGACCGTCTTGCCATCGGGGGAGAGCGTCACCTGCACGCAGTCGCGCTTGCTCTTGGTGATCTGTTCGAGAGCGCTGTCTTCGATATTCAGCCGGTAGACCTGGAATGTGTCCCTGGGCAATATGCCGGCAGCATCGAGCCGCCAGAAAAAGCGGGTGATGTGGCGATAGACCGGCGGTTCTTTCTTTTTCTTCTCGTCCTTCTCGAAATGCGAGTCATGGTAGCGAAGGCAGAAAACCAGCGATGTCATGTCCGGCGTCCACTGCAGGCTATTCACACTTCCCTCGATCTCGAGCACCTGCCACTCGGCGCCGCCCTCGGTGGGCATGATGTAGATACCGGTCTTCTTGTCGCGGGTGGAGACGAAGGCGATTTGGGAGCCATCGGGAGAGAACTTGGGGTGGCCATCGTTGTGTTTGCCGAACGTGAACTGGCGCTCGGTGCCGTGGGCGATGTCCCAGATGTGGATATTGGAATAGTACTTCTGGTCTTCTTTGTCCATGCGTTCGACAGTGGCCGCGATCAGGTTCTCATCGGGCGACATACTGATAGAGGTGGCAATCCGCAGCTGGTAGAGGTCCTCGGCCGAGATGGCTCGTTTCTTATTGCGGACTTGTCGGGTCGATTTTGGCATTGTTGGCTCCGAGATCGGGGTTAGCAATCTGCTTTTGAGCAAGCTATGGCCTGTCGCCGGCTTTGACAAGTCCGAATGCGATCAGTTCGCGGAACCGCTGGTGGGAAAATGCCGTTGCCTTTTGTATGAAAATTGGTATTTTGGTCGGAGCTTTTTCCGGTCACAGCGGTTATACGTTGAAAATTACATGGTGATATCGGGCGATGATTGCCCGTGACAATGTGCAAGGAGGTCGTCACTTGGAAGTCCTGGCGCTCATTGACAAACTACGGAATTACAAGCCGAAGAAGAAGGTGGCACGGGCCAAGAAGGGCCAGTCGCTGGACGAGTACTCCGGAAAAACGCCGGAGCAGTTGGGCAAAATGATGTACTCGATGCTTCTCGCTCGTCGTATCGAGCGGGAAGAGAAGCTGCTTCTGCGCAAGGGCTACAACCGGTTCTTTATCGGATGTGGCGGCAAGGAGCTGATTGATGTGTGCTGGGCAGATCAACTGCATGCCGATGACCCCTGGGTTGGGTACTATCGCAACAAGGCGTTTGACATGCACCGGGGAGCCTCGATCTGGGAGAAGATGCTGGAGGCTATCGGCGATTCCCGCGGGCAATGCGGTGGTCAGCAGATTCCGGCGCACCCATCGTACCCGAACTTGAACATTCTGCCGCAGGCCTCGCCGACCGGATCGCATGCCCTGGAGGCCTCCGGGCTGGGATGTGCTATCAACCATCCGGTGCCGGTGTCTGACCAATCGTACTTCCCCGGTGGGGCGTACAAGAAGGACGCGATAACCGTCTGTGCTATTGGCGAGGGATCGACCTCATCGCCGGAGTTCAGCCGGGCGGTCTTCTATAGTGTCTTTGACAAGACCAGGAACATCTATGCCATCTACAATTGTGGGTGGGCTATCTCTGTGTCGGTGCAGGAGCAGTTCCCCGAGGGGGATCCGACAACCCCCTTTGAGGGATTCCAGCGGTTCGGGCTGAAGATCATGCACATCGATGGCACCGATATCAAGGAAAGCCTGGCCAAGGTCCCGCAGGCCGTGGAGTATGCCCGTACCACAGGGCCGGTACTGATCGATATTCGGGTGACCCGTGAGGGGTCACATTCCGGCAGCGACGACCAGGCGTTCTACATGGATCCTGAGGAAGTCGACTGGCACACGAACAATGACTGCATCCTGAAGGCTGGATTGGCGTTGATGGATGACGGCGTGCTGACTGGTGACGACATAGGA
>CAZXRO010000245.1:0-380 GCA_964642435.1 uncultured Ignavibacteriales bacterium | reverse complement strand
GGGACGAAATCGATGCCGAGGTGTCCAAGAACTCGCGCAAGGCGGTGGAAGGCTACACACCCAAGAGCCGTGAACTGATTCTCTCCAAAGTTCATGCCTACGATTTCGAGAAGACCAAAGAGACCTGGCGGAAATACCGCGAGGCCTGTGATCTCGACCGCAAGGAAGCCTATAAGAAATATCACGAGAAGGGATATTTCACCTCGCCGGATATTCCCGAAACGGTGGGACCGATGACCATGCGCTTCGCGATCAATTACACGTTGTTTGACCTGTTTGGATTGAGCAGCGATGCCTTGCTGTTTGGCGAGGATGTGGCTGACTTCTCAGGCGAGATGATCGAAAAGGTGGAGCTTCAGGAGAGCCTGAAGGGTAAGGGC
>CAZXRO010000244.1:4499-4786 GCA_964642435.1 uncultured Ignavibacteriales bacterium | reverse complement strand
CGGCTGTCGCCGAGCACGAGGATGCGGAAGCGCCGATCGGTCACAGCCACCTCCCCAGACCGTGCTTGCGGTAGTACATCGGGTAGCGATACTGTTCTGCTCCCCATTTCTCCTTGAAGTCAACAACGGTCTGGATTCCGGCGGGACTTCCTCCGAGATTGAGGATGGAGATACCGCGATCGGCCAGCATGGTTGCCGCCTGGTGCAGGAGGAATTGATTGGCCTTGAGCGATGCGAACTGCTTATCGAAGAAGATCTGCCAGGCGAGGGCCATGGGAGGTTCGAGC
>CAZXRO010000244.1:0-4489 GCA_964642435.1 uncultured Ignavibacteriales bacterium | reverse complement strand
CCATCGCCAGACGATGCGATCCTCCTGCTGTGCCAGAGCGGCGAGGGCGTCGAAGAAGGACCGGGGATAGCGCGCCGACGTGCGGTTGCGACGGGCGGTTATGGACACGAGGTGCATGAAGCCCTCGATGTGGCGCGCGGCATTGAACGGTTCGACGTGGAGGTCCTCTCGTTCGGCTTTGCGGATTTCTGTACGCAACTGGCGATTGGGCGGCATCCATTGTGGCGAGGGAATCTCCACCTGGTGAGTGACGAGGTCCCGGTGTTTCCACTGGGGGAGCGAGGGGAAGCTGAAGTGATAGTCGTAGATGAACGCCTTGCGGTACCCATGAAGCGCAATAGCTTCCAGCAGCGCGTGGGTAGTCGTGTCGATACTCTCGCAGGCCTCGGCGGCGACATTCAGGCGGGAATAGAGACCATCGGGCATACTCTGGAAGCGCCTGAGCCAGCGTCCTCCGAATTCTACACCGGCGATGGCAGCTCTGGGGGCACCGTTATCGAGTGCAAGCCACCAGACAGGCTGGCCGCCCAGGTGCGTAAACAGATGCATGAAGCCGGGGCTGGTCCACAGTGAGGACTCGCCTGGCGGCGGGAGTGTGTTTGCGAGTTTGGACGAGGCAAGGTAACGTTCACAGGTAATCACGATCGGGCCTTCCTGTCGCTCAGTTCCTAACCAGGACAAACTTGCCACGGCCGACTTTGCCCTGTTCATCGCGGAGGATGAAGATATAGACTCCGGATGCTACCTCTTCCCCGCGCTTGTTGCGTCCATACCAGGGCCTGTTGACCGGGAATTCATCGACCATTTCGCCGGCGGGGGTGAAGATGCGCACGGTGGCCGGCAGGGCGTAGTTAAACTGAAGCGGCTCGGAGCCGGAGGCGACCACATACGGATTGGGGAATGCGACGACCTGTTCCACCTGCCGGACCGGTTCGCCGATCTCAGAGGGGTGCACGGAGATTCCGGCTGATGTGGCGAAGAATGTCCGACCGGTGGTTCCATCGTGGAAGACACCGTTGATATCGTTGGAGACGATGTCACTGGTGAAGGTGGTGAACACCTCGAAGTGTCCGGTTATCTTGTCTCGGCGCAGGGCGGCATTGGGTGTGCCGAGCCAGAGGTTACCGCGCTCGTCGAAGGCCATATCGCGTACTTCGGGGCCGGTGCCGGCGGGCAGGGGGACCTCGACGAAGCGATCGATGCCGACATCATACCACGACACACCCCTGTTGGTGCCAACCCACAGGACGCCATCGGGGGAGAATGCGACCTCGGTTGTTGTGTTGGAAATGAGGAGCGAGTTTTCTCTTGTGAGGTGCAGGCATTCGATATCGGATTTGTCAAACGGGTCCGGGCCGACATCGCACAGGTACACGCCGTCGGCCTCGGTGCCCATGGCGATCAATTGTCCGTAGCAGGCCAGGCCGGTGGGTCGATCGGAGGTTATGCCCTCGTTGATGCCAAATGCCTGCCAGGCTTCCGGGTTGGTAATCTGGTCGGCGCGGACGTACGCGATGGGGTTGTCGGTAAAGGAGCGATAGCAGGCGAAGTACAGATGGACGCTGTCGGTTGTCATACCGTTGATGACAACGTAGTTGGGGCCCTGGTCATTGCCAGTGAGTGAGGAGTTGGTGGTGTCGAAGCGGATGACGCTGTCGGCATCGAAAAGGTAGGCGCCGCCGCCAAAGGTGCCAATCCAGGAACGCTGAAGAGAATCGAGCATGGCACCCAGGGTCCAGCTGCCGAAGGTGGGGAAGCGGCTCCAGGTTAAGCCGGACTGGCCGATATCCCGGAGGCGGTCGAAACCTGCCGAGATAACGCCCTGATTGTCGACCACAATATCGCTGATGGTATTGCCGGCGGGACCGGAAAACGGCCACACGTCGAAGCCGACGGGGGTGGAGTAGTAGATGCCGCCGAACCGCGGCGCGAGCCAGTGTCGTCCGCCAAAGATGGTGCCTGCGATCGGTGGGTGTGGCAGGCCGGGTATGTCGAGGGTGGTTGCCTGGGTATCGTGCAGGAACCCATAGCCGCCGTAGAGACCGCGCGATTCGGAGAAGAAGAACCACAGGGTGTCCTTGACGACTTCGAGATCGACATAGGACAGCCACTGGGGCACGGCCACCTCCACGAAGGTCGGCTGGGGGACGGCTGGAGGAAGCTGCAATTCAAACAGGCCGTGCTCGCTGCCGGCGTAGGTCTTTCCCTCGAATCGCGTCAGGCGGAGGAAGCTGTCGAAGTCGGGTTCTGGTGGTGTGAAGCTGGTCCAGGCGGCGGGAGCTTTGAGGGCGGTGGGGTCGGTACGTGAGGCAACAGCGACCCCGACCGAGGTGGCGACCCAGATGGAATCCGCTGTGAGCATGATGTCATTGACGCGTGGATTAGGATTGAACGAGCCGAAGAAGCCATAGCTGTCCTCTATCTGGCCGCCATCGGTATGCTTGTCGAACAGAATCAGCCCGCGGTCGCTTCCGACCCAGAGGTAGTCGCCATCGTCGACGAGGCAGGTCAACTCGACGAGGTTTCCCTCGTTGTCGAAGACGGGATATGAGGTGGGTGCTTCCGGATCGAAGCGAATGATGTAACCATTACCGGTGAGCCAGATGTGGCCATCGTCACCGTCGACGATATCGGTTAGCTCTGAGGTGCCGAGACCATCGATGTTGAGGTATCTGCGGCCGGGATCGTCTTCGTGTTCAATGATCACCAGTCCGCCCGAGGTGGCCAGGTAGAGGTAGCCATCGATGGTCAGCATCTCTGCGGGGTGACCGAGGGATGTGATTGTGGTCCAGGGTTGGTCCTGTGCCGAAACGTTGGCAGCCGTAACAAACAGCGCTACGATGACAATGATGAAGCGTTGCGGGAGCGGAATCTGTTTACAATCCATAGTGCAATCAATATAGCGGCGATACTCAGGGTGATCAAGAACGACAAGCGACCGGCGAGGTCGCCATATTTGGTAAAGACGGAGAAGCTGTCCAATCTGCCCACTCTGGCGACGAGGGCCTGGGCCTGGTAGACATCGAGTGCCTCGCGCTGTCGGCCATAGCCATCGACGATATAGGACAGGCCGGTGTTGGCGACGCGGACGCCCCATGCGCGGTTTTCGACGATGCGGGTGATGAAGATCCGCGAGTGCATGTGAATGCCGACCGAGGTGCCGAACCAGGTGTCATTGGTGATGCCGACGAGGAACTCGGAGCCCATGAGAATGAGTTTGCGGGAGAATTCAGGGAAGGTTGACTCAAAGCAGATGAGCACGCCATAGGTGGCATCGTCGGTGTGGAATATCCTGACAGAGTCACCGGGATAGAAATCTGACCACCACTGAACCCCGGGGCGGTCGAGAAAGGTGAGGTATTTTCGCAGGTAGTCGTGGGTCAGGAACCCGAGATGGTCCTGGTAGGGCACGTGTTCTGAGAATGGGACGAGTTTCACTTTGTCGTAGCGCTGAGTCAACACGCCTCCGGGTGCGAACTGGTAGCAGGAGTTGAAGCGTCGTGTTTTCTCGGGTTTGACCTCGGCGCCAAGAGCGCCGACGAGGTGGTACCCGGGGGAATCACGGACAATGCGGCGTACGGCAGCATAACAGGATTCGTCGTGTGACAGATAACAGGGCACAGAAGTCTCGGGCCAGACGTACAGTTTTGGCCCCTGGTCTTTGACAGACTGGGCCAGGGAGTCATAGCGCCGGAACGAGTGCATTTCGTTGCCCGGAGTCCACTTGTCATCGAGTGAGACACTTCCCTGCAGCAGGGCGACCGGGTACTCGCCGGGGAGGGGATAGGCGGGAATGGTGACCCAACCATAGAGGAACAAGCCGACCAGGACAGCAACTGAGGCGAAGAAGGCGGTGAGTCGCTTTCCGGGATCGATTGTTTTGGTGACCAGAACGGTGAGCAGGACGTTGACCAGGACGATGAGCCAGGTGAGTCCGTGGACCGAGATGACAGACACGATTTGCAGAATGTTGAGTGAATAGGACTGGGTGTAGCCGAGATCCGACCAGGGGAAGGCAAATTCCGAAAGAGTGCGAAAGTATTCGAGGCCGGTCCAGAGGAACGGCAGGGCGGTCATCCCCCAGGCGGGTCGCCACCGGTACAGGCGGGAGAACATGGCGAGGATGACGGCATAGTAGGCACCGACAATAATGACGGCGGCAATCATGCCGGGGACGGTCACCATCGCCACCCAGTAGATACTGAAGAGGTTGAAGCAGAAGCCGAAGAACCAGGCGGCGCTGAAGGCATCGGTGCCCTGAAGCCGTCTGAGAATCATAATGGGCCTGATGAGGGCGAACCAGGCGAGGTGTCCGAACGGTCCGGGGTAGAAAGCGAGGGCCAGCACGAAGGCCCAGATCATGAGTTCCAGGCGTCGCTTGCGCGTTTGGACATCGCTGGGCAGTATGAGCCTGCCGACCCTGCTGAAGAACCTGGCCAGAGTCTTATTCCTTTATGATTAGCGACTTCCCGGTCATTTCTTTCGGCTG
>CAZXRO010000243.1:0-4795 GCA_964642435.1 uncultured Ignavibacteriales bacterium | reverse complement strand
TTCCGCGATGAAATCCGCCCACGGTTTGGCCTTATGCGTGGTCGCGAGTTCATCATGAAGGACGCCTACAGCTTCGATGCTACCGAGGTATCATTCGCCGAGTCCTACCAGAAGATGGTCGATGCGTATTTCGCTATCTTCCGCCGCGCCGGAATTGAGGCGGTCAAAGTTGAGTCTGACACCGGTGCCATGGGCGGCAAGGCAGCCCACGAGTTCATGCTGCTGGTCGATACCAATGCCGGCGAAGAGACGATCATGTTCTGCAACAAGTGCGACTATGCCGCCAATGTCGAGAAGGCGGAGTTCCGCTCGCAGGATGCGCCCGACACAACTGATCCCGAGCCGATGAAGCCGGTTGACACGCCCGGGGCGGCGACAATCGAAGAGGTCACAGCCTTCCTGAAGGTGAAGCCGTCGCAGTTGGTCAAGACTCTCATCTACATGGCAGATGAGAAGCCCGTTGCAGCGCTGATTCGCGGCGACCGCGAGCTGAATGTCATCAAGCTAAAGAATGCCACTGGCGCAATCGAACTCGAGATGGCCAACGAGGAACAGGTCCGCAACTGCACCGGAGCACCGGTAGGATTCGCCGGACCGGTGGGTTTGAAGGACGTACCGATTTATGTCGATCCCATGGTGACGAAGATGAGCAATTTCATCGTCGGTGCCAACGAGAACGAAAAGCACATTCTCAATGTCAATATGGACCGTGATTTCAAGGCCACGAAGATCGTCGATCTGTCTGAGGCCGCGCCCGGCGATGGTTGCCCACGCTGTGTCGGTACATTGGAGGCGAAGAGCGGGATCGAGGTCGGCAACACCTTCATGCTCGGCACCAAGTACTCCGAGACGCTCGGGGCCAAGTTCCTTGATGCCGAGGGGAAGGAACACCCGATCATTATGGGCTCCTATGGTATCGGTGTGACCCGCACACCGCAGGCTGTGCTTGAGAGATACCACGACGCCAACGGGATCATCTGGCCAAAGAGTATTGCGCCTTATCTTGTTGAGATAGTGCCGGTTAGCATGGACAACGAAAGCCATACTCAAACCGCGGACAAGTTGTACGAAGAGCTCGAAGCACAGGGTATCGATGTTCTCATGGATGACCGTGCTGAACGACCGGGCGTGAAGTTTAAGGACGCCGACCTGATCGGCATACCTGTGCGGATCACTATTGGCGACAAGGCTCTCAAGGAAGGTGCGGTGGAGATGAAAGCTCGTGCCGATGAAAAGGCCGAACTGGTTCCGGTCAACAATGTTGTCGAGGCAGTCAAGAACGTTCTGAAGCATTTGAACTAAGGATTATTTGTTTGCCATACAGGCAGTTGGGTTGTATAATAATCAGTTACAGCGGGCGCAGCCTGCTGTAACTGTTTTGCTTGTGCGGGCGGGTCGTGTAGAGCGTCACCGGCCGGCAGGCCACAGGCGATGGTGTATGAGTGAGAAGATAAAGGCCCAGATTACGGAGTTGGTGGCAGAGCCGCTCCGCGAGCTTGACTGTGAAGTGGCGGATATCTCGCTCTCGCGCTACAAGAACAACTGGACGTTGCGCCTGTATGTGTATGCAGAAGGCGGCGTGACCGTTGATTTGTGTGCCCGAGCTTCGCGTTGTGTCGGGGAGCTGCTCGATGGAACGGACTTGTTCGCCGATGGTTACACGCTTGAGGTATCCTCGCCCGGACTCGATAGGCCACTGACTACGGAGCTGGACTTTCGCTACCGAGTTGGAGAGCAGGTCAAAGTCCTGTTTGTAGATCGCGCCCGCAAGAAGATACGAGCGGAGATAGTTGGGTACGCCGACGGGGTAGTCAAGTTCGATAGCGAGGGAGAAGCGATAAACATCCCGCTGGCCGAGATTGAGAAAGCGGAGATTATAATTTAATAAGAGGCTGTAGATGGCATTCGACATGATCGAGGCAATGACCCTCATTGCCCGGGAAAAGAACATTGAATTTGATGCGGTACTGGAAACGCTGGAGGCCAGCTTGCTGGCCGCCGCCAAGAAGAAGTTCCCGTACACCGACAATATCTCGTTCAGATTCGATCGCAAAGAGAACGATCTTCTGATGATCATCACCAAACGCGTGGTGGAAAACGTCGAGGATCCGCAAACGGAGATCGCGCTGCCGGCGGCGCGGGAAATCGATCCCGACGCCGAGATTGGTGACGAGCTCGATGAGTACGTGGATTATGAGACGATGTTCGGGCGCAATGCTATCGCGGCCGCCAAGCAGATCCTTATCCAGAAGGTGCGAGAAGCTGAGCGCGAGCGTATCTATAATGAGTTTATAGATAAGGTCGGGACGTTGATCTCTGGCGTTGTGCAACAGGTCGACAAGGGGAATGTCATTGTCAACCTCGGTCGCGGCGAAGGTGTCCTGCCCATAAAAGAGCAGATCCCGCGCGAGAAGTTCCGCCAGGGCGATCGGGTGCGGGCACTGATCATCGATGTGCAGAAGAATCTGCGCGGACCGCAGATCGTGCTCTCACGCGTCAGTAACGACTTCCTCAAGGCATTGTTTGCCCTTGAGGTCCCGGAGATCTATGAGCGGGTTATCGAGATCAAGGCCATCGCTCGTGAGGCTGGTGAACGTTCCAAGGTCGCTGTTTACTCCTCTGATGATCGTATTGATCCGGTCGGAGCCTGTGTCGGGATCAAGGGCGTTCGGGTTCAGGCTATCGTACGCGAATTGAACAACGAGCGTATCGATATCGTACCTTTCAGCTCCAACCCGGAGGTCTTCGTCACGCGGGCCCTCGCTCCCGCAAAGGTCACCTATATGGATGTCTTTGATTTGGAGCGCAAGATGACAGTAGCGGTTGAAGACGAGAAGCTGTCATTGGCCATAGGTCGCAACGGACAGAATGCTCGCCTGGCCTCAAAGCTCACGGGCTGGAAGGTCAATATCATGTCCGAGACCGAGTACAACGAATCCAAGCGTCGCGAGGCTGAACTCCTGGTGCCCGTTTCTCAACTGGAGGGTGTAGGGGAGAAGCTGGCCGAGCGTCTGGCCGATGCTGATATCGGTTCTGTCCAGCGATTGGCCGCTACCGATCCGGAACTCCTGCAGCGCATAGAGGGTGTTGGCCCCAAGACAGCTGAAACCTTGGTAGAGAAGGCTAAGATCTTCGTCGAGCAGATTGAGGCTGAATACGAGGAACGTCGCAAGAGAGAACTTGCCCTTGAGCAGTCTCAGCCGGCTGTTCGCAAGGATGATGACAAGCTTTCGGTAACAGACGTTTTCGAGGATGATGAGGACTATGTGACTGAGGTCGACGATCAGCAGGAGGCACAAGCGCCGGAGATCGATGACGAGGAAGTCGAGGATGAGGACCTCGAATCAATGATGCCGTCCGCGGATGAGGAATCCGCCGACGACGAGGAGCAGGATCAAGACGAGGAAGCCGAGCCGAAAGAAGGCTGAACGGCCGTAGAGAAAAGGTCCAACTGACCATGGAGGTTCTACCTGAATGATACAGAAGAAGCGCATATACGAGCTGGCGAAGGATTACAAGGTTTCATCGAATGCGATGTTGAAAATTCTCAACGAGCTGCATTTTGATCCCAAATCACACATGTCGGTAGCGACTGAGGTGATGCAGGAGGCCGTGCGCAAGAAATTCGCGCAGGAGAAAAAGGTCGCCAAACAGGAAATGCAGCAACGGTCTGAGCAGCAGAAGAAGGCGCAGTCGCATTCGCAGCCTCAGACCCAGCCAAAGGATAAGGATACTGGGCAGAAGCCAGGGTCAGCAGCGCGTATCGGTGGGATCAAAGTGGACGATGGAAAGTCCCCGGTCGCCGGAGTTATGCGCCGTATTGAAAAGAAGCAGAAGAAGAAAGAGCGTCGCCGCAAACGGGATCGCCGCAAAGTCGATAGCGGTGAGGTGGCCAAGAGCTTCAAGGCCACGATGGCCAACCTGTCAGGCTCAAAACCGCGCAAACGGCATCGCCGCGATGCAATGAGCCGTGAAGAGGGCGCCATCCTGGACGAAAAGACAATCAGTGTCAACGAATTCATGACGGTGGCTGAGCTTGCCCAACGCATGGACCATAGCCCGGCGGAAGTCATTTCCAAGCTGTTCGAATTGGGGATGATGGCTACCATTAATCAGCGTTTGGATATGGACACTATCGAGATGGTAGCCGGCGAGTTCGGGTACGACGTTCAGCCGATCGCTGAGGTCGGCGAATACGCTCGCGAATCCGAGGTCGAAGAGAACCTGGAGCAACGGGCTCCAGTCGTCACTGTAATGGGCCATGTGGATCATGGTAAGACCTCCCTTCTGGACTACATCCGCAAATCCAATGTGGTTGCCGGTGAGGCTGGAGCCATTACCCAGCACATTGGGGCGTATGAGGTACGTACCGACAGCGGTCGTATAGCGTTTCTGGATACACCGGGCCACGAAGCATTCACGGCGATGCGTGCCCGTGGTACGCAGGTTACGGATATTGTAGTTCTGATAGTGGCTGCCGATGACGGCGTCCAACCGCAGACCGTTGAGGCGATCGATCACGCCAAGGCTGCCAGTGTGCCGATTATCGTGGCTATCAATAAGATAGATAAGCCGAATGCCAATATCGACAACGTCAAGAACCAGTTGGCGAATCACAACCTGATGTCCGAGGACTGGGGCGGCAAGACCATCATGGTCGAAATTTCCGCCAAACAGGGTACCAATGTCGACAAACTGCTGGAGATGATCCTGCTGCAGGCGGAGATGATGGACCTTCAGGCGGATCCCTCGATCCGCGCTCAGGGTGTGGTTATCGAGGCTCGTCTTGAGAAGG
>CAZXRO010000242.1:0-4814 GCA_964642435.1 uncultured Ignavibacteriales bacterium | reverse complement strand
ATATCTCGAAACTGGTCCGCGAGGATGATTATGAAATTGAAATACGTAACCGCAAGAATGAAGCGGTCACGGTAAAAGTAGAAAAGCTCTTGTTTGGCGACTGGCAAGTGGTCGAATCTGATCTGTCATTCGAGAAGGAAGATGGCAATACCCTGGTGTTCCAGGTACCCGTCGGTGCCTCCGAAACTACCAACTTCCGCTTTGTCGTCCGCTTTACCTCGCGGTAGGACAATGGAGGTTGACAACACCACGATTTGCCGATAGATTCCGGCTGTTTGTCAAGTTGCTGTTGATACGAGGAGGAGATTGTGAAGAACTTCAGCAAAATTGTACTGGTATTGGGAGCCATGTTGATCCTTGTCGCCGCGCTGGCCGAGGGCAAGGGACGAAAGTTGCCGATCGGTGCCTACATCAAATCGGCCAAGATTGATATCATTTCCGGCGATTTGGAACGCTACCCGGAGGCGCTGGCGATGCTCGATTCGCTGGCGATGCATTACGGCCCGCACGCCGAAGGCTTGTACCTGACCTCTCAGATCTATGTCGACTATATCGAGCAGACAGCGGGTCCGTGGGACAAGAAGCCCTATGTCGAGAAGATGGTAACATATATCGACTCGCTTCACATGTGCTGTGAAAACAAGGATATCAAGAAGAAACACCGCGATGGTTGTAAGGAATACCTGACCAAGGCTGACTCCGTCAAGGTCAAGTACTGGCGCGAGTATTACAATGCCGGTATTGAGCAGCTCAATGCTGTCCAGTCGTCCATTGAGGAGCTGCAGACGGAGACAGACTCCACGAGCATCGAATTCCTCAACAGGACCAAGGAAGCCAAGGCCGACTCGTGTCTGGCGAATCTGGAACTGGCCATCACAATCTCGTCCGATGATCCGCGCAGCTATGTTGCCATGGGCAGTCTGTATGAGTTCGAGGGTGAGTATGAAAAGGCTATCGAAATGCTCAAGCTGGGTATGTCCGACACCGCCGCCCGCAGCCAACTCCTGCTCCCGATTGCCTACAACTATATCAGCATGGATGACTATTGCGGCGCGATTCCATATCTGAAGGAGATGGTCGACAATATGCCCGAGCCGCCAGAATCAAGTGATCTGGAGAACATGTACAACCTGACAGTTTGCTATAACAACTGCGGTATGTACGACTCGGCATTCGTATACTACAAGGAAATCCTCAAGTGGGCGCCGGAGAACACAACCGTGCTGTCCTCCGTCGGTCGCTACTTCAATCAGCAAGCAAGTACGGCTGCCGATTCGGCCCGGGTGCTGCGCGAGGCCGGAAAGACCGACCTCGCTGCCAACTGGCAGGCCAAGGTGAATGAGTACTTCGACTCCTCATCGGTGTACTTCAAAAAGGCGTTCGAAGTCAATCCGGACCGAGCCACCTATGTCGAGGATTACGCTATCGTCTCCTATTTGCGAGAGGACTGGTTCGAGGCCGCCCGCGCCTTCGATCAACTGACGAAACTCCAGCCGGATGAGAAGGAAAACTGGGTGTCCCTGGGTGACTGTCGCCTCAAGACAAACCAGTTCGATATGGCCGTTGACGCCTATGAATCCGCCATCAAGCTGGACCCCGAGGATATGGCCATCTGGGACAACCTTGCTCTGCTCTACCAGGAGCTCGGGCAGACTGCCAAGGCAGCCGAGGCCGAGAAGAAGGCACAGCAGCTGCGCAATAACTGATACCCTGGTCAGCAGGACTTGACATTGAATCCAAACGGCAGGTCATTGAGGCCTGCCGTTTTTTCTGTTAATGGCGACCACCTTGGTCATGTGGCGTACGAAACCATAAGGAGCACAGAAACACACACCGATGTCGCGCACCGTTCAAATAGCTGTCCTGGGACCCATGCGCCAGACCTTTACCTACCTCGTCCCCGAGGATTCGCCCGGTCTTGCGCCCGGCCAGCGAGTGCTCGTTCCGTTCGGGAAGACGCGCAAACTCGGCTATGTGGTCGGCCCCGCCACCGCCCCGCACGGACTCAGGCTCAAGCGGATCGCCCAGGTCATCGATCCCCGGTCCTGCCTGACGAGCGAACTGCATTCATTCTGCTCGTGGATGGCTGATTACTACTTCTGCAATCCAGCCGCCGTGTTTACCGCTGCCCTGCCGCCACAACTCAAGCTCCGAAAAGGCCCGGAACTCATCTGGCAATGCCAGACATCCGCAGTCCTCCCTGCGCAGTGCACCGACCTGTGCGCCGCTGGCCGAAAGCTCACTCGGGCCGCTATCGACAAGTTGCTGCAACTCGACCGCACCCTCATCGACCGACTCTTGACAGCAGGTGAACTTGTCGAACAATGGCCAACCGAATCTGCCCCGGGCTTCTCACGCAAACTCGCCGGCTATCGGTTGCAGCAACCCGATCTGTGGCATCAGTTCTTCGAGCGTCGACGGCTCAAGCCGCCGCCGTTCGATGGTACCCAGACCCGCTTAAGCCTGCACGCCGCTGGATGGACCGACTACCTGCTACGCCAGGCCGTTCAGTCCGGCCTGCTGGAAGCCATCTATCAGGAAGAGCCACCCGCAATTCTGGATTTCGTCGATGCTCGCACCGAGGCGACCGAGATCACTCCCAATCGTGAGCAGACGGAAATCATCGAGGATATCGGCAGCACGCTTGCCGATGGCTTCAAGGTCCACCTCATCCACGGTGTTACCGGTTCGGGCAAGACGCTGGTCTACTGTCACCTCGCCCGACAGGCACTTGATTTGGGCCGTACTGTCCTCGTACTAACGCCCGAGATAGCGCTCACCGGTGCCATCCTCGCGTACTTCCGCGGCTTCTTCGGCGATCAGGTCACCGTCATCCACTCAGCGATGAATGATCAGGAACGACTGGCCAGTTGGCTCGGTACCCGTCAAGGGAAGTACCGGATCGTTGTCGGTCCCCGCTCCGCCGTCTTTGCGCCCCTGGAGGATATTGGGCTGGTCATTGTCGATGAGGAACACGATTCGTCGTACAAACAGAGCGACCCCGCCCCGCGCTTCCAGGGCCGCGATGCTGCCATTATGCGCGCGAAGATGGCCGATGTCCCGGTTGTGCTCGGCTCGGCGTCCCCCTCGGTGGAATCCTACTACCACGCTACCCGGAACCGCTACCGACTGCACCGCCTGACCTCCCGTCCGCAGGGCGCCACCCTGCCAACCGTCCGCCTGGTAGACATGCGCCCGCGATCCGAGCGCCTTGGTGGCCGACAGTGGTTCCTGTCATATACCCTCAAGAAGGCTGTCGAAGACCGACTGATCGGCGGCGAGCAGGTCATCCTGTTTCTGAATCGGCGTGGCTATGCCCCCCAGCTCAAGTGCATGGAATGCGGCCGCGTGCCCGAATGCCCCCACTGCCGCGTGAAGCTCACCTATCACAAGATTCCATCGAAAGCGGCTGACCAACCGAAGAGGGGCAAACTCTCCTGTCACTATTGCGGACATGTCGTCTATAAGCTCGACCAGTGTCCACACTGCGGCTCAATCGACATGGTACCCATCGGGGCCGGCACCCAGCGGGTCGAGGAGACCCTGCCAACGCTCTTCGAACATGCCCGACCCATGCGCCTCGATTCCGACAGCGCCGCCGGTCGCGCCCGCGCCTGGACAATCCTCAATGACTTCGCCCAGCACAAGGGAAACCTGCTGCTCGGTACCCAGATGGTTACCAAGGGATTGGACTTGTCCGATGTTACCCTTGTTGGTGTACTCTCCGCCGATCTCTCGCTGGACATACCCGATTTTCGCGCCTCCGAAAAAGCCTTCTCGCGATTGCTGCAAGTAGCCGGGCGGTCCGGTCGCGCCGCCAAACCGGGAGAGGTACTTATCCAGACGTTCTATCCCGATCATCCCGTCATCCAGGATGCCGCCGCCGGCAACTACGACAGCTTCTTTGCTCGCGAAATAGAGAGCCGCGAGCCCCTGTCATATCCACCGTTCGCACGCCTCATCCGCATCGTATTCTCCTCGAAGCGCAAGGATGCCGCCGAAACTGCCACCGCCGACTTCACCGACAATCTTCGCCGGCAATGCCAACAGATCAGCCTCGATGCCGAGTTGCTGGGGCCGGCCGATTGCGCTATGCCCTATCTCAAGGGACACCATCGTCGCCAGCTGATTATCCGCACCAGGCGCTCCACTGCTGTCGTGAAACTGCTCACCCAATGGGAAAGCCGTCAGACACGGTTCGGGTTGCCAGCAAATGTCAAGATTGTGGTCGATGTTGATCCCCATGACATGATGTGACACCCCCATCGCCCCACAAATAAAGCCCGGCACACACGGTTCCCCCCTCGAAAACCGATTATATGCCGGACCCTGGTTTCGGCTTCCCGAACAACTACCGTCTTGCATTGAGCAACACGAACTTCCCAAACTCGCCAGATTATAGTACAAGATTCGTGCCAGACACGACGAGCAGTCGCAGAGTTCACATAAGTTGACGATTAGCAATGAGTTGACTTCGATAGGAAGAATCTTCCCATCGCGAGAACATACGAATTCTCAACAAACAGCCCTCGCTGATTCGTGTGATGATACGAACCGGGGGTGTTGGCTACCCTCCTCCACAAAGACAACGCGCAGAACCAAATTCGATTCCGCACGCGTCTACTAAGGAGTTGCCGTCTCACCAAGCGAGACGCAACAGGTTCATTGAATCAATGATCCTCTGGAGCTACCTCTTGCCGCCCTGGCCACGGCCGCCTCCACGACCACCGCCGCCGCCCATGCCGCGACCCTGGCCGCTGCCCTGACCACCGCCGCCGCCGATGCCACGACCCTGGCCGGAGCCACGACCGCCG
>CAZXRO010000241.1:0-4832 GCA_964642435.1 uncultured Ignavibacteriales bacterium | reverse complement strand
TCATGGTCTCCTGCATCCACGTCTGGCAACGCGTCATGGTCGTCGAACTGACCAAAACCAACGGCAAACTCCGTATCGAGAACGCCGAATTGCTCGATGAAACCCGTAAGGTCTACACCCAGATCGCCCAGTTGAGCCTCGCCAGCCGCATCGAAAGCTATGCTATCGACTCCCTCGGCATGCGGCCCGTCGATGCCGACCGAATCTACACGCTCATTCCCACCGATGAACCCGCCGCCCCCCAGGATGAACTCGGCGGCGCCATTACGGCCGTCAAGCGACTGGCCGCCTATATGCCGGTCGTCTCCGAAACACGCGCCGCCGCCGGTGAAGTAAGCGTCATCAATATGGACACCCTGATGTTGCGCCAGGAGGACTTCAGGTGAATCGGACCCGACAGGAACGCGTACGCATCGGCGTCTTCTGGGCCGTCATCGGGCTGACCATGTGTGTCTTCGTCGCCCGGCTCATTCATCTCCAGGTGTTCTGCAACTCCACCTACAGCGAGATCGTCACCCGCCAGTCCAGCCGCAAAATCGATATCCCGGCTACCCGCGGCGTGATCTGCGATCGCAACGGGATGATTGTCGCCAACAACATCGTCAAACCCACACTCTACGCCTGGCCCGCCAACAACCACGAGGTGAATGCGGTCGCGAACTACATAGACAAGCTCTATGGCTTCTTGCCCGGGACCGCCAAAAAGCGCTTCGACCTCCGCGCCCGAAGTTTCGCGTTCATCGATCGCCACATGAGCGATGCGCTCGCCCACCGCGTCGAAAACGACGCGCCCCGCGGATTGTATCTGCGCGATGAAGCCCACCGCACCTATCCGTACGGCCTCGTCGGACGCCAGATTCTCGGCTTCACAGATATCGACAACAATGGCCAAAGTGGACTGGAACTGTCATTCGATACCCAGCTCGCCGGCCGCGATGGAATCGCCGATGTCTACCGCGATGGCCTCCAGAATGTCTTCCGGGTCCGCGAACAGGCCATGGTCCCGCCCCAGCCCGGACAGTCATTAGTTCTGGCCTGCGACTGGCGCCTCCAGGAGATCGTCGAACAGGAACTCAACCTGGCAGTGAAGGAATACAACGCCGAAATGGGCATGGCCGCCTTCGTCGATTGTCTCTCCGGCGAGGTCCTCGCCCTGGCCCACTACGACCCGAAGGAAACCCACCCCGACAAACCCTTCAAGCTGCGCGCAATCAGCGATCAATTCGAACCAGGATCCGTCTTCAAGCCCATTACGGCCGCAGGAATTCTCGACGCAGGGTTGGTCGATTTCGATGATTCCATCTATTGTGAGAGTGGGAGATGGAAAGTCGGTCGGCGAACCCTGCGCGATGATAAAAAACGCGACAGCCTCACCTTCCGCCAGATCATCGAACTCAGCAGCAATATCGGCCTGGCCAAATGCGCCATCGAACTTGGCGGTGAGCAGCTCTATCACACCGCCCGCAAATTCGGCCTCGGCCACCAAACCGGGATCGAACTGCCCGGCGAATCTGCCGGGTCGATCGGCCAACCCAACCGATGGTCCGACTACACCATCGCCGCCCTGTCCATGGGGCACGCCGTTGCCGTCAACAGCCTCCACCTCGCCCTCGCCTTTGCCGCCGTTGCCAACGGCGGCGAACTCCTCAAGCCGCGGCTCATCCTCGGCGGACTCGACCAGAACCGCAAACTCGTCCAGGAACGCGAGCGCCAGGTCATCGGCCGCGTCATGGAAAAGTCCACCGCCGATACCCTCCGCACTTTGCTGCGCGGCGTCGTCCAAAACGGCACCGCTGTCCCCGTGAACTCCGAAGTGGTCGCGATCGCCGGCAAGACCGGTACCGCCCAGATGATCGACTTCGAAAACAAACGCTACTTCCAGCATAAATTCCTGGCCAGCTTCGCCGGCTTCTTCCCGGCCGAGAATCCGCTTGTCGCCGGTGTTGTGGTGCTCCAGAATCCCCAGCCCGTTCACTACGGTGGCTATACCTCCGGACCCGCCTTTCGGAGAATCGCCGAACGGTACAGCCTGCTCAATCCCGGTAGGTTCATCGGCACCGACCGCGTCCTCGCCGGCGACGACCACAATGGCCCCACGCCCATCGAGGTCCCCGACTTCGTCGGTCGCTCCATACAGTGGGCTACCCTCGAGGCCGAGAGTGCCGGAATCACGCTGCGGGCAGCTACCGACAGCGGCTTTGTCTCCTGGCAGTTTCCACCGGCCGGCGGTGTCACGTTCCCCGGCGACGAGATCGTACTGGCTACCACCAACCTCGACACCGAGGATCTCCACATGGTCGACCTGACCGGCCTTTCACTCAGGCAGGCCGCCGCCTTCATGAACTTCGCCGGAGTAGCCTTCCACGCCCGTGGTGATGGACAGGTGACGGCCCAGTCGTTGCAGCCGGGTATGCAAATAGACAGACGCAGCTTCTGTCAGCTTCAATTGCGCAAAATGTGACAGGGAGGAAACTATCAAACTTCGCGAACTAACAGCAGAAATTGACCAGGCCGTCATTACTGGTGATGCGGAAACTGAAATCGATCAGGTCGAATACGATTCCCGACTCATCAAGGATCGCGCTCTCTTCGTCGCTATCAAAGGCTACAAGCAGGACGGCTATGATTACGTCCAGCAAGCAATCGCCAATGGAGCCGTGGCCGTGCTCGGCGAACGCGACGAATGCCAGGGCGTCGATGTCCACGTCTCGGTACCCAATGCCCGTATGGCTCTGGCCCAGGTGGCAGCCGCCTTCTACGGTCACCCCGGTCGCAAGATCAAAACCTGCGGTGTTACCGGTACCAACGGCAAAACCACGACCTGTCATCTGATCCGCAATATCCTGCAGGCCCGCAACAAAACCACAGGACTGATCAGCTCGCAGATCTATGACACCGGCCGGGAACGTTTCGCATCAGTTCGGACAACCCCTGAATCCCTCGACATTCAACGCCTGCTGTTCCTCATGAAGAAGAACTGGTGCGTCAATGCTGTTATCGAAGTTTCCTCTCACGCCCTGGTGCTCCATCGTGTCGATGAAATCAACTTTCGCGTCGCCGTCTATACCAACCTCACGCGAGATCACCTCGATTTCCACGCCTCCATGGACGAGTACCTCGAGGCCAAAGCCAAGCTGATCGAACGTCTCGATGGACCCTTGTCCTACGCCGTGATCAATCTCGATGTACCCGAGTTCCGGCAGTTGCTCGGCCGCCTCAAATCCTCGCATATCGGTTACTCCCTCGAGGACACCAGCGCCGATGTCTACTGCGCCAATTACGAACTCGAACCCGACCGAACCAACTTCGATCTGGTCACCCCGATGGGAATGCGGACCATCACCCTGCAGCTACCCGGTCGGTTCAACCTGATCAATGCCATCGCTGCTGCCTCCGGCGGCCTGGCCTCAGGCGTGGACATCGACAATGTCGTCCGCGGCCTGGAGCGGTCACAGCCGATCCCCGGACGCTTCAGCTATATCGACTGCGGACAACCCTTCGCCGTCTATGTCGACTACGCCCACACCCCCGATGCCATTGAGCGCCTGTGCGAATCTGCCCGCGAACTCTCCGAGGGCGGCAAGCTGCATATCCTGTTCGGATGCGGCGGCGATCGCGACAAAGGCAAGCGGCCCATGATGGGCAAGGCTGCCACCACCAGCGCCGACTTCGCCGTCCTGACCTCCGACAACCCGCGTTCCGAGGATCCTCACGCAATCATCGAGGAAGTCAAAACCGGCATCGAAACCGACAACTACCAAGTCGTGCCCGACAGGGCAGAGGCCATACGAGAAATCCTCTCCCGCGCCAAGGCAGGCGATATCGTCCTGCTGGCCGGCAAAGGAGCGGAACCATATCAGGAAATCATGGGCGAGCGCCTGCCGTTCTCGGATATCGACACCGCTCGACAGGTCCTGGCCGAACTCGGCTACAGCCCGCAGGCGACCACAGAGGAGCAGTGATACACTTGCGTTTCGACCAACTGGCAGCCATGACCGGCGGTACCCTCTACAATAGCACCGCCGCGGCCAAAACCTTCACCGGCGTATCTATCGACAGCCGCAATATCGATACCGATCAGCTGTTCGTTGCCATCCCCGGTGAGCGCTTCGATGGCCACGACTTCGTCGTCTCTGCCATCGAACGCGGTGCTGCCGGTATTATGGTCGAAACCACCTGGCCGCGCCTCTACCAGATTTCCGGTGATATCCCCGTCGTCGCCGTCGAAAACACCCATGAGGCCATGATCAATCTGGCCCACCAGTACCGCCGCCAGAGCGGCGCCAAAGTGATCGGTATCACCGGCTCCAATGGCAAGACAACCACCAAGGAATTCACCTACGCCCTCGCCAACGCCGTCGAGCAAAACGTCTATCGCTCCCCGGGCAACTTCAACAACCTCTTCGGCATGCCCCTGGCCCTGTTCGCCATGCCTGCCCAGGTCAACCTGGCCGTCATGGAGATGGGCATCTCCACCCGAGGCGAGATGACCCGCCTGGCCAGACTGGTCCGCCCGGATATCGTCGCTATTACCAATGTCGGAGCCTCGCACCTCGAGTTTCTCAATTCAATTGAGGATGTCGCCCGCGCCAAACTGGAACTCGTCACCGCCTCCGAACCCTCCGTGCCGGTTATCATCAACGCCGATGATCGCATCCTCTACGACCAGGCCCAAAAGCTGCGCGATGATCTCGTGACATTCGCCATCGATGCTCCCGCGCGCTACAATCCGGAGAGGATCGACACCAACGCCAATGGCACCACGCTGGTCACGATCGAGGGCAAAGCCTTCATGATTCAGCTCCCCGGGCGGCATCAGGTGTATAATCTCT
>CAZXRO010000240.1:0-4832 GCA_964642435.1 uncultured Ignavibacteriales bacterium | reverse complement strand
CCGTACCCGGGGTGGATAGCATCAGCGCCCGTCTCTTTGGCTGCTGCAATGATCTTCTCAATATCAAGATACGATTCACGTGGCGGTGGCGGGCCGATATGCACCGATTCATCGGCGTAATACCGATGCTTGCTGTGCGTGTCGGCGTCGGAATACACCGCCACCGAGGGTATCCCCAACACCCGACAGGCATTGATCACGCGAACAGCAATCTCGGAGCGGTTGGCCACCAGTACTTTGTTGAATAGCTTGCTCATTGGTTCCACTATGTTGCTCACAATCCTAATTCTCTGCCCAGCGCGGCTTGCGCTTGTTCAAAAAGGCGTCCATACCCTCCTGCCCCTCATCGGAGACACGGAGTTTCGCTATCATCTCAGCCGTATACGGCTTGAACTGCTCCGGCGTCATCCCCGGCACACTGCTGATCAACCGCTTAGCCATCGCCACAGCCTCCGGCCCCGAGGACAGGATCGCCCCAACTATCGCGTCCGTCTCAGCATCGAGCGCCTCGTCATCGACCACCTTGTTGATCAACCCCACCTCGTGCGCTCGCTCGGCCTTCATACGCTCACCGGTGATAAACAGCTCGCGGGTCTTCCCCTCGCCCATCTTCTTGATCACGTAGGGACCGATACACGCCGGCACCACCCCGATCTTCACCTCCGAGAACGAAAACACCGCCGACCGCGCCCCTATCGCAATATCGCACACCGCGACAAAACCCGTCCCACCACCGATAGCCGCCCCGTTGATCTTCCCGATCACCGGACGCTTGCATGTATAAATCTGCCAGAACAGGTCGGCCAAATCATTTGACTCGGCCAGGTTCTCCTCGAATGACTGGCTGATCACGCCCCGCATCCAGTTCAGGTCGGCCCCGGCGCAAAACGACTTGCCCTCGCCGGTGATGATCACCACCCGAATGTCCTCGTCCTTCTCGATCCGCGAGAAGACATCTGCCATCTCCGCAATTACCGTGGAGTTGAAGGCATTGTGCACCTTCGGACGGCAGAACGAGACATTGGCGATCCTGCCGCTCTTCGTGTAGTCTACAGTCTCATAACCCATGCCGTCACTCCTTACATGCGGAACACACCATACTTCTGTTCCGGAATCGGCGCGTTGAGCGAGGCCGCAATCCCCAGCGCAAGCGCCTGGCGCGTCTCGGTGAACCCGAGCATACCATCATCCCACAAACGAGCCCCCGAATAATACGGCGTCGACTCGCTCTCGTATTTCTGCACCACCGGCTGGCGGATCTCGTTGATCTCGTCCTCGGAAAGCTTCTTGCCCTCCTTCTCGAGTTGCTTCACCTTCACCGTCGCCAGCACATCGGCAGCCTGTTCGCCACCCATCACACAGATCTTGGCGTTGGGCCACATCCACATCATCCGCGGGAAATACCCCCGCCCGCACATAGCATAGTTGCCGGCACCATACGAACCACCCACCACGACCGTGAACTTGGGCACGTCGGCGTTCGCCACCGCATGCACCATCTTGGCACCATCGCGAGCAATACCGCCCGCCTCGTACTGACGACCAACAATAAAACCGGAAATGTTCTGCAGGAAAATCAACGGTATCTTCCGCGTCGTACATAACTCGATAAAATGCGCCCCCTTGAGCGACGACTCCGAAAACAACACCCCGTTGTTGCCGATAATCCCCACGGGGTATCCCATGATCCGTCCGAATCCCGTCACCAGCGTTGTTCCGTACAGCTCCTTGAACTCGTGGAAACGAGACCCATCCACCAGCCTCGCGATTACTTCCTTGACATCAAATGGCTTGCGGATATCGGCACTGACAACACCGTACAGCTCCTCGGGATCATAGTACGGATCCTCAGGCTCGTCACGAACGATATCCTCCTTGGGCGGATAGTTCAAGTTCTCGATGATGTTCCGACACATCTGCAGCGCGTGATCGTCATTCTGCGCATACAAATCCGAGACGCCCGAAGTACGACAGTGCACGTCCGCGCCACCCAACTCCTCGGCCGTGACCACCTCTCCCGTGGCGGCCTTGACCAGCGGCGGACCACCAATAAAAATAGTCCCCTGCTTGCGCACCATGATCGTTTCATCGGACATCGCCGGCAGGTAAGCCCCACCCGCCGTACACGAGCCCATTACCACCGAAATCTGGGCAATCCCCTTGGCCGACATACGGGCCTCATTGTAGAAAATCCGCCCGAAATGATCCTTGTCAGGAAATGTCCCCTGCTGCAATGGCAGGAAGATACCACCGGAATCAACCAGGTAGACACACGGAAGGTGATTCTCCTCGGCCACACGCTGTGCGCGCGCATGCTTGAGAATTGTCATCGGGTAATAGGTCCCCCCCTTGACCGTGGCATCATTGGCGATCACCATCACCTCGCGACCGTGGACAATACCCACCCCGCAGATGATCCCGGCCGCAGGGGCATCGTTGTCATACATATCATACGCCGCCAGCGGACTCAACTCCAGAAACGGCGTGTTCTTATCCAGCAGTTTGGCCACCCGATCGCGCGGCAACAACTTGCCGCGATCAAGATGACGTTGCCGGGATTTCTCCGGACCGCCCAGCTTCACCTTCTCCAGGTGTTCCTTGAATTGACGGTGCATGGCCAGGTTGGCTTCGCGATTCTCTTTGTAGATGGCCGAATTGGTGTCGACCTTGGTTTCCAGTCGAAACATAGTCAGGCTGTCTTTCGTGTATGTGCAGTTACTTTGTCTTCACACTCCTGAGTACCGACTCAGGAACTTTCACCTTCATCTGGAGCAACGCCTGCGCCAGCGTCTTCCCCTGCGGATCGATCATCAACGAACGTGTTCCACCCCCACCAAGCGTTTGATCCAGAAGGAAATTCAATCCCCGAAGGTTGTCCAGCTCATAGCGGGTGACCCTCCCATGCGTGATACCATCAAAAAACCGTCGCACCACCTGCTCGGTCAGATGCTCCCGCAACCACGTGTACGCTTGCTCCGAGCGCGCCAGCACACCGATATTGCACGTGTCCCCCTTGTCACCCGAACGCGCGTAACAAATCTCCTGCAGGCGCACTTCCTTCGCCCTGCCCGTAAACTTCTTCGAACGCGCCCGCGATCTGTCCAGAAGCGGCATTGCCTCCTCAGGACGTGTTTGCACACGGATCGGAAAATGAATCTCGTGGAACTCTTCGTATCCGGAGCTGTCCACCACCAGCACCTTAGCCTTGACCCGGCTGCGATGCATCAGCGCCGGCCAGTACGCCACCACCAGCGAGGGCTTCGGACGCCCCCCCGGCGTGACCGCCATCCCGGCCGGACCCGACAGGATGAGCGTAGACAACGCTTTCGAAAAATCATCCACCTTCTTGCGGTCCGCATCTCGTACCGCAAACCGAAGCAGCGCTTCGTTCGGCTCGCATGAAAACAGCGAACGCGGCCAGATGGTCCCCGTACCGATCAACTCCGTACGCGTCGCCTCGTACTTGTGCGGCAGCTTGGTCCAGAACATCTTCTCCACAATATCCGCTTTCTGCTGAATCTGCGGACCCGAAATCAAAACCGCCCCCGAGGCTTTCCAACCCTCTTCGTACGACATCGATACCTTCAGAAAATCCGGCTCCGGCTTCCCCTTGACACCGTATATCCGCACTCGATTTCGCCCCAGGTCTTCAAGCTGAATACTATCAAAGCGCGCCACGCCGTCCGGAGAAACATAGTTGCTCGGATCGCCCATCTCGTAGACAAGCTGCTCCTTGACACTCTTCTCGTTGACCGCGCCTCCGGTGCGCGGATGTTTCGTCACTACAAACTCGCCGGATTTCTCTATCTCAATAATCGGATAACCGATATTGTCGAACGATTTGACCTCGTGCCAGTCCGTGATATTCCCGCCACTGCCCTGCGCCCCACATTCGATTATGTGCCCGGCGACAATACCTGCCGCCATCTTGTCCCAGTCGTCCATGGCCCAGCCAAACTCGTGAATCATCGGCGCCAGCGTAATCCCGGTATCCGTTACCCGCCCCGTCACTATTATCTGGCAACCCGCCTCAAGCGCCTTGACTACCGGTTCCGCACCCAAATAGATGTTCGCCGAGGAGATCCGGGAGCGATACCTGGAGAAATCCTCACCCGTTTCCATATTCGTGAAGCGCTCCCCGGCGGCGGTAAGCTCGTAGAGGTGATTGACAATGTCATCACCGTAAACAATACCCACCTTGATATCCAGCCCCTGCCGCTGCGCGATCTTGATGATCTCGCGGCCCAGGCCAATCGGGTTGATCCCGCCAGCATTGGAGATCACCCGTACCTTCTTCTTGCAAATCAGCGGCAGGCATTCCTCAATCTGCGTGAGAAAATCCACCGCATAGCCCAGCTCAGGATTGCGTTTGCGCTGACGCTGCAAGATCGACATGGTGATTTCCGCAAGGAAATCCATCGTGATATAGTCCAGCGGTCCGCCGGTAAGCTGACGCTTCATGGCGCCCAAATCGTCGCCCCAGTAGCCGCTCGCATTGCCTATTCGTATCTTGCGTTTCACGGTAATGTTATGCTGCTGCGCCTTTACGGTTTGAGGTTGATTCAGGCAGCGATCCCGCGTACCCGTAATGACGAGGAATATACGATCTGACAATCAGCTTGTAAAGTCAGATAGCATCAGCACTTGAAACAGCCCCCCCGCCTGTTGTATCTTGGTGGTGATCATTGTGACTCGTAACCAAAGGAATACCATGCAGATCCGCATTACCATAGCCATAGTGATAACTGTCGTCCTCGTGCTGGCCGCCTGTAGCCGTCCCCCGGTCAACTACGCCATCGGCCCCGGCGACACCCGAACTATCGAACACTGGC
>CAZXRO010000239.1:0-4856 GCA_964642435.1 uncultured Ignavibacteriales bacterium | reverse complement strand
GGGGCGCTTTCGGAGATGGAGTTGCTTGCGGAGATAGAGGCTCTGTCTCGAGAGAGTCACGACGGGTTGACTTGTTTCGCCGGCGGTGGAGTCTATGATCACTTTATCCCTGCGGCCGTCGGTGCGATCATCGGTCGTCCGGAGTTTATGACGGCGTATACCCCGTATCAACCGGAAGTATCCCAGGGGACATTGCAGGTAACGTACGAGTTTCAGACGCATATCTGCCGCCTGACGGGGATGGAAGTTGCCAACGCCTCCATGTACGATGGTGCCTCGGCTGCTGCAGAAGCTATCCTGTTGGCTGTTCGCGTGACGAAGCGTGACAGGGCCGTGATCAGTGACACGGTCAGCCCGCTCTATCGCCAGGTGATTGACACTTACCTGGCCGGGTGGGGTATTGAGCTGGTGTATGTACCCATGGTCAACGGTGTTACCGACTACAACCGAATGCTGGACGTCATCGATGAAAAGACGGCCTGTGTCCTTGTCAGCCAGCCGAACTTTTTCGGTTTGCTCGAGCAGGTTGAGAATGTAATCGAACCGGCGCACAAGGTTGGCGCCAAGGTTATCATGGTGGTTGATCCGATCGCGCAGGCGATCTTGAAAACTCCCGGTGAGTATGGTGCCGATATTGTTGTCGGAGAGGGGCAGCCATTGGGCATATCGGTGTCGTTTGGAGGACCGTTGCTGGGCTTCTTTGCGGCGAAGAAGGAGCTTATTCGTCAGATGCCCGGCAGGCTCGTGAGTCGGACAACCGATGTGGACGGACGGACCGGATTTGTGCTTACCCTGCAGACGCGCGAGCAGCATATCAGGCGTGAGAAGGCGACTTCGAATATCTGTACCAACCAGGCGCTATGTGCTACATCGGCCTCGGTGTACATGACCCTTATGGGCAAGACCGGACTGCGCCAGGTGGCGCTTTTGTCGGCTGAGAAGGCACAGAAGGCATATGAGAAGATCACGTCGCTTGACGGGTTCGATCCGTATTTCGAGGCGCCCTTCGTGCGCGAGTTTGCCGTCAAGACGCCCCAGCCGGCCTCGCAGATCATCAGCTCGTTGACCGAATCCGGCTTACTGGCGGGAATCAGTGCCGGGCGCTGGTATGGCGGTCTCGATGACTGTCTGATTATAGCCCTGACCGAGAAGCGAACTGACCAGGATATAGCTCGTTTGGTCCAGGGGCTAAAGGAGCGAAGCACCAGTGGTGTTGTGTCCAAGATGTAATACTGAGCTTGGTGACGATGTTACCGAGTGCTATGTGTGTGGATCTGAGATAACTCACGAGGATGAAGAGGGGTGGGTAGTATTGGGTACTATTGAAGACAAGATCTCGGCCGACTTTGCGCGCGAGGCGCTTGCATCCTATGAGATCCCGGCGGTCGTCTTCTCACGATCGGGGTTTTTCGGGGCGGCCGGTCTTCCGTTGTACTCGTTCTATTCCGATCGATCGGCGCGGTTTGAGGTGTCAGTTCCGTTGAGCCATGTTGCCGAGGCAACAGGTGTTCTGGACATGGTCATCGGTGAGCGCTGGCAGCGGAAGGAGGAGTAAGGTGCCGTTCTGCCCCAGATGTAAGTACGAATATGCCGAGGGGACATTGATGTGTCCTGACTGCAACGAGAAACTGGTAGACGCGTTGCCATCGGGCGCCACCTCGGCTGTTCAACCCGACGATAGCTGGGTGGTGGTCGGACGTGTGCAAAGCGATGTGCGCTCTGAGATGGCGAAAGGAGCGCTTGATTCCAACAACATCCCGTCGGTAGTACTGTCCAACCTGTTCAACGCCTATGGTAAGGGAATGGACCTGTTGTGGAATCTCAGCCCGTCGGACAAGGAAGGCAGCGCTATCTTGGTCCCGCGAGAGTTCAGGGAAGAGGCGTTGATGATACTGGAGGCTGTCCTGGGCGATGAGTTCAGGCCACCCCGGGAGATGCGTTGATTTCTGGTTTTGGAGAGGAAGATGCTTACAAAGATGACGATAGCACTGATCACGATGGTAGTGGCGCTTGGCTTAGGCATTGCGGGGTGTTCGGATGATTCCGGTCCCGGACCGCTTCAGGCGGTATACACCGATATTGCGCAGGCACAACAGGCCGCCGAGGTGCACAAGCTGCCATTGTTGATTGATTTCTATACCGATGATTGCAAGTGGTGCAAGAAGCTGGATACGACCGTACTCAATACGGCCGCCGCTCAGGAGTATTTCACGACCAGGATGGTCCTGGCCAAGGTCAATGCCCGGGATGAGGAAGCCCTGGCTCAACTTCACAATGTCTCGGCATTCCCCACTCTTGTCTTACTGGACACGACGGGCAATGAGATAGACCGTATAGTCGGGTATCGTGAGGCGGGTCCATTCTTCTCGACACTCGACGACTACCTGGAGGGCAAGGGCACCCTGGCGTTCCTGGTCGAACGGTACGAAGAGGCACCCAATCGTATTCTGGCCATGAAGATTGCAGACAAGTACAAGTATCGCAGCCAGAACGAGCAGGCCTATGACTGGTACGAAGAAGTTATCGCCACCGGACAGCCCAGCGATTCCATGTCGGCCGAGGCTAAGATGGCTCTGGCCGATATGGAACGTCGAGCCGGCAATTTCGATCAGGCGATTACGCAGTTTGAGGCTATGATGAAGGAGTTTGCCGGCGGCAAGTTCGCCGAGGATGCCGAGTTGTGGCGCGCCTACGTGCTGATGAAGAAGGCCGATACGGCTAAGGCGCTGGAGGCATTCGAGGAGTTTATTAAGAACTATCCCAATTCCGATGAGATAGACTACGCCACGTCGCAGATTCGGACACTTAGTGGCGAAGGGATTCAGCAGTGAAGACAGGCGGTGAGCCCGGTCTTCTGCTGGACACATGACGGTAAAGGCCAATAGAGGATGAGATCGCATTAATGAAGACGCAATACGAAGGTACGGTCATCTACGAGAAGTCGGCGCCAGGGCGCAGAGGGTACACACTACCTGCAACCGAACGGTCGGAAGCGGAGATACTGGGTCGTATTCCTGCCGGATTCCTGCGGGAGAAGCCGGCAGAACTGGCCGAGGTTTCGGAACCTCAGGCGATGCGACATTTCGTCAACCTGTCAACCAAGAATCACCATATCGACAAGGGGTTCTATCCTCTGGGTTCGTGCACGATGAAGTACAACCCGAAATTGAACGACGTGGCTGCTTCTTTTGTCGATTTTCGAGAACATCACCCGCTGGCTCCGTGCTCAACCGCTCAGGGGTTATTGCACCTGATGTTCAACCTCAAGGAGCATCTCTCAGAGATTTCGGGTTTCCCCGGGATGTCGCTTCAGCCGGTGGCCGGAGCACAGGGTGAGTTCGCCGGATTGCTGATTATGCTCAAGTACCATACCGAAAAGGGGAACCGCCGGAGTAAGATATTGATCCCGGACTCTGCTCACGGTACCAATCCCGCCTCGGTCAACAGTGTCGGCTATGACACGGTCGAGATCAAGTCCAACGAGAAGGGTGTGATTGCTCCTGAAGATGTCGCGGCGGTAATGGATCAGGACGTCGCCGGGATGATGATGACCAATCCCAATACTCTCGGAATCTTTGAGACGCACATCAAGGAGATTGCCGATATCGTACACGAGCAGGGCGGCCTGATGTATATGGATGGGGCTAACCTGAATGCCAACATGGGGATTTTCCGGCCCGGTGACGTGGGATTCGATATCATGCACTTCAACCTGCACAAGACTTTCAGTACTCCGCATGGCGGCGGCGGGCCGGGTGCAGGTGCGGTTGGCGTTACTCGTGCACTCGAGAAGTACCTGCCAACCCCGGTGCTCAGCAAGGGTGATGACGGAAGCTACTTTTTCGACTACGATCGCCCGCATTCGATCGGCCGACTGCACACCTTCTACGGCAACTTTGCCAATATTGTGCGCGCCTATGCCTACATTCGCACTCTCGGCGGTCAAGGGCTCAAACGAGCCAGTGAGAATGCTGTGCTGAACGCCAATTATCTCAAGGAGCTGCTTCGCGAGGATTTTGACCTGCCGTACGATGTCCACTGTATGCATGAGTTCGTGCTCTCGGGAAGCCGTCAGAAGAAGTCAGGTGTGCGTACGGCTGATATCTCCAAGCGCTTGCTGGACTTTGGTGTGCACTCGCCAACCAACTACTTCCCGTTGATTGTGCCCGAGGCCATGATGATTGAGCCGACCGAGACCGAGAGCAAGGAAACGCTCGACTACTTCGCCGAGGTCATGAAGGAGATCGCCCGTGAAGCGCTCGAGGATCCGGAAAAGGTCACCTCGGCTCCTCACAACACGCCCGTGCGCCGTCTTGATGAGGCGACTGCGGCGCGCAAGATGGATGTCAGCTTTCTCGATTGATCTGATTCCATGAGAGCATTAAGTTTGGCCGGTGCCCTTGTTTGCAGAGGGTGCCGGCCGTTTTGTTTGCGATGATGCTATGCTGAGAGTCAAGAACGTTACATACCGTTACCGTGCTGATCTTCCGCCGGTGCTCAATGATGTCAGCCTTGAGGTGGCTGCCGGCGAATCGGTCTGCGTGATGGGGGCAAATGGCTCCGGGAAGTCAACTCTGGCGCGCGTCATAGCATCGCTCGCCGAGCCCGACTCAGGCTCAGTGCAAATCGATAATCCCCACGATACCCCCCTTGCGGCTGGTATGCTCTTTCAGAATCCGGACAACCAGATGGTGGCTGTGACGGTCGACAAGGAGATTGCTTTCGTTCTTGAGAACCTGGGCGTGGCGCCGGTGGAGATTGACCAGCGAATTTCCGATGTGCTACGGCGTTTCGATATCGAGCACCTGCGTCGCCGGCTGACATCGGAGTTGTCGGGTGGTGAGAAGCAGCGCGTA
>CAZXRO010000238.1:0-4883 GCA_964642435.1 uncultured Ignavibacteriales bacterium | reverse complement strand
CTCTGATGGTCGATCAGGGGCGGGTTGTTTCGTGTAAGTTGTTGATGATCAGTATATTATGTCGATTTTCTGGTAGATTAGCGCTTGAAACAGGTGTTTGGGGGACTGTCGGGAGGGGCGACCTGTGAGGTGTTGGCACGATTGAGGATCGCGGTGTCGTTGTTGTGGCTGTAAGTTGTTGTGGGGCAATAGGGGAAATGTTCGCAAGGGGGTTTGATGCGGGGGCGATGTGGACCTTGTGGCCTGTCTTTGATTGTCGGGAGGGGAAAGGCAGGGCGTGGGTTGTCCAGCAACTGGACACTTACTTTCGCTGAATCACAGTTTTCCAACAGGATTTGAGGTGATTTGTGCTTTGTACGGAGGGGTAAAGGAGGTGTTGTAATGAAGTCAAAGCAGACCGCAGTGGTCTATAATAGTAGTCTTCGGCAGGGTACGCCGGCGGCCGGTGGGGATTCGGGGCGGCTTGGGACGGCCCGGCAACTGGAGCGGATGCTTCGGCTGTCACCCGAAGAAATCGCAGGCGGGCGGCATCGGGTTCGGCTGTACCGATTTCTGGCTGACAACATACCGAGCGTGAGTGCCTCGGTCTGGACGTGGGTACGATTGGCGGCTGCGCCGGTGAGGCTGAGTCCCGAACCGGGACTGGGGGCGGCGCGAACTGAGCGGGCGCAGGCAGTGCTGGATCGGCTGGTGCGCCGGTTGTATCCTCGGCCAGATAGCCGTCATACCGATTTGCAGCGGCTGGTGACCGATGTTTGTCTGCATATGTTTCGTGATGGTGGTTTTGGGGCGTTCCTGACGGTCCTGGCGGACGGTTCCGGGGTGGATCGTCTCTTGCCGGTTGACCCGATGGACATGGCGATTGATATCGCAAACGGGCGCCGTCGTCTTGTTCTCGATCAGGAGAAGGGGGCGATGCCGCTGGACCGGCCGGATTTCTATCATTTGCCGATGGGTGGGGGGGTGGACAACCCGTTCGGGCGGTCGCTGTTGGCGGGGATACCGTTTGTGGCGTATATCGAGCAGCAGCTTGTCGATGACATGCGCCGTGCGGTGCACAACGCGGGGTACCATCGGCTGCACGTGAGGTTGACGCCCCCGGAGCGTCAGGCGGGGGAATCTGACCGGGCGTACACGGACCGGATCAACGAGTATTTCGATTCGACGGTGAGTATGATTCGTTCCTGCCGGACGGAGGACAATCCGGTGACGTGGGACAATGTGGCTATTGACTATATCGGTCCGAGCGGGGTACGCAGCCAGAGCAACAGTTGGTTTTTCAATCACCGGGCGATGATCGAGGAGATTTGTGGCGGGATGAACCTCGCGCCGTTCTTGCTGGGGTACTCCTACGGTGCGACAACGACCTGGTCAGCGTTCAAGTTTGACCTGGTGATGCGCCAGGTACGGTCGGTGCAGCAGCAGGTGGGGGCGTTCTTGGAGTGGATCGGCACTATCGAGTTGGCGCTGGCGGGGGAGTCGGTATCGTGTCGGGCGAGCTTCGCCAACACGTTCAATTACCAGGCGAAAGAGCAGGCCGAGATCCAGTCGCATCGGACGGACAACCTGTTGCGTCTTCACGAGGCGGGGTTGATCGATGAAGCCACGGCCAGAGCGCAGGCGGCGCAGCTTCTCTGAGGTGGATACTCCGTGTGTTGACTGGCGTCGCGCCCTGACGGAGGCATCGTATTTCGCGCGGGCGGTGCTTGGGCAGCGACTGCACCGGGGGCAGGAGATGTGGCTGGCCAGGTCACATCGTCGCGAGAATGTGCTGGCGACGGGGAACCGTTGGGGCAAGTCGTTCGTGTCGGCGTTGAAGCTGGTGCACAGCGCGTTGTTTCGCGTGCGCCCGTTGGTGTATGACACCTCGGGCAGGTATCGCGCGGTGGTAGCCTCGATTACTCAGGAGCAGGCCAATCTGGTTTTCGACCAGGCGGTGCGGCTGGTGCAGCAGTCACCGCTGGTGGCGCCATTGGTGAAGGCGATCGTGCGGACGCCGTTCCCGAAGTTGACATTGGGCAACGGGGCAACCATTGAGGCCCGTTCGACACAGAACAGGGGGCAGTACCTGCTGGGGAACGACTACGACCTGTTCATCTTTGATGAGGTGGCGTTTGAGAGCGATCCGGAGTATGTGGTGGAGGAGGTGATCCAGATGCGATTGGCTGACCGCGAGGGGCGGCTGGATTTGGTGTCGACGCCCAATGGCAAGAACTGGTTCTACCGCCGGGCGTGCGAGCTTATGTCGGGGCGGCGCGACGGGTATTTCCAGAGCGGGGACAGCCGGGAGAATACGGAGATTTCCTCGCGGTTTCTTGGTGAGCGATTGGTGCATTTCTCAGAGCGCCGGGTGCAGCAGAATATCAAGGGGCAGTTTGTCGACAGCGGGGGAGAAGTCATCGCGGGCAAGCATGTTGACCAGGCTCTGGCGCTTGATCGTCGGTGGCGACGTAAAGATGGCGGGGAGGGCGTGGTCGACGCGCGTTATGTGAGTGGCTGGGACCTGGCTCGCAAGCGGACAGCGACGGTGGGAGTGACGGTGGTGGTTATCGATGGAATTGCGCGGGTGGTGGCGCTGGAGAGAATGAAGCATCTTGACTGGCAGGTGGTGATCGAGAGGATCAAACGCCGGCAGGAGCAGTATCCGGGGCAGTTGATTGTCGATGCTACCGGACTGGGCGATGTTATCGCGGGGCAGCTTGCTGAATACAACCCGACGAGTTTCGTGTTTACGCCGGTGAGTAAATCAGAACTGTTGACCAACCTGGAGTTGCTTCACGCGCAGAAGAGAGTAGCGTACGGGCGGTGGGAGATAGCGGATGGTCCGGGTCGAGTGTGGTCGTTGGAGGATGAGATGCGGCAGGCTCGCTGGGATGACAACAACGAGTGTGACGCATTGATGGCGCTGGCATTGGCGGTGTGGCCATTAAAGAGGGGAGACCGGGCGGCGATTCAGCCTCGGGTAGGACGCATATGACATCAGAGGGGATGAGGGGGATAGTTTCTGAATGTCCGAGTCTGCGTACCGTCCCGGCTCCCGATGCGAAAGGGAAACGCCTTCTAAGGGGAGGTTATCTCAGAAGGCGTCTCGGGATAGGGGGGATCTTTTGTCCTGTAACTATCCGCCGGTTATTTGTTCCGTCGCGCCAAGTAGAGTCCGGCCAGCCCACTGGCCATAAGGATAAGAGTGGTCGGTTCGGGAACTGCGGGCGGGTCCTCGCAATTGCTGTTGGTCACACCGATGTCAGGGGTGAGGGCGCTGATGTCATAGGTGAACTCACTGGAAGTGGTTCCATCGGGGCCGCTGGGTGTCCCGCCTTTGGGGAAGTTGAACCCGTGGGCATCGGAGAAAGTGACTCCCATGGCCAGCATGAAGACGATCAGGGCCACGATCCATTTGAACGGGTGTGAAACCTTCGTTTCGGAATTTCTCATATCGCACCTAAGCTGTTAGAAAATTGACAAACTACCTCGGTCACAAACAAAGCAACCGGGGTGCCGTCTGGAGAATTGTTGATGTTGTGGTCCAGTATAGTGCTGTCTCCTATGGTCTTAACATGGTCTAAACAATCCAGTACTGAAACGGTGTGTTGTAGTAAGAGCCGCAGGGTGTTGCACAGAATGACTACAAATTTGCAGGAGATTGCTAATGGGGCCCGAGAGGTAAAAGGGAAACAATTGGAGATGACTATGGATGAGCGGGTTGGGCAGATCCTGGCTCGGCTGTCTGAGGGGGGCGAGTCGGGCGAGGATCAAAAACATATTGATCGTATCAACAGGGCGGTAGCTCCTGAGCAGCCGGTATGTGCGGGTGAAGTATATGTGCGAAGTATGCTGGTACTGTCGGATCGGGTGAACAGTTTCGGTGGGCGGTTTCCGGCTGAGGAGCATGGGCGGCTGTCCGAGTTGCTGGTAGATTCGCCGGTGCTGGTGGGACACCGCAAGGACAGCCTGCCGGTGGGTCGGACATTCCATGCCGAGTGTGTTGAGCGCGATGGGGTGCCGTGGGTGCTCAGCTATTTCTATTGGCTGAAGGGCACCGAGGGGGCCGAGGACCTCCGTCGGCAGATTGACCAGGGGGTTGTCAAGGAGTGTTCGATCGGATTTGTCTTCGGTCGGGCGGAGTGCTCCATTTGCGGTCGTGATATACGAACGTGCGAGCACCAACCGTTGGCGAGCTATCGTGTTGGTGGATGCGAGAAGCAGTGCTGGTTCGACTACCGGGAGATCCGCAAGGTGCTGGAGACCTCGCTGGTGTATCGGGGGGCGACGCCGGACACGAAAGTTGGTGCGCGGCTGGCGGTGCCGCAGATGCTGTCGCGAGAGGGCGTGTCACGCAGGGAGTGTCTGCCGCCGCAACCGCTGAATTTGGCGCAGATGGACCCATTGGCCCGATGTGTGGTGATGCCGCGGTATGAGGGAATCCCGGCGCGGTTGCACATTCGCGGATCACAGGTGTTGGTGCGTGATGCCGAGGGTCGCCAACTGGCCGAGACGGGTGGTATTCGGCTGAGGGGCGGCAACCCTGCGGAGACAGGTGGGCGTATGGAAGAAGTGAGTCTTGCCGGTGTGCTGGTCGGGTACAAGGGGAAGTCGCGATGTTCGGAGCAGCAGGTGCGGCGCTGTCTTGACGGGTTGCCCGGACCGGTGGTGCGGCTCAAGCTCATGCTATGGCCGGGGCAGGCAAGCAGGTTGAGCGCCGAGATCGAGAGCAAGGGGAGGCTGTCGGTTGATGTGATGCCGCATGCTGAGGTGCAGGTGCATGAGATACCGGTGGTGGTGGCGCGGCTGGGAAGTCGCGACGGTGCCTGGGTGTGTTGGTCGGGGCGGGACGATGTGTGTCAGGTGGCGTCGACGTCAACACCTCATGCGCTCAGTGACAA